>NZ_JBIMJM010000007.1:0-63568 GCF_043674115.1 Streptococcus sp. A34
TTTCTGGTAGAATGAGTGTTGGACATGTTCATCTGCTTTCTATACTGAGTTGGGGAATTCTAGTATATCAGACGAACTTGTCTTTTTTCTTGCACTTCATTTTACAACGCGGGGATTTATTTTACAGTATCTTGAACAAAATAGTTCCCAAACATTTTTTGTTAGTTGGAAACTTCGTGATTTTCCATTTCCTTCAGATGCTCTAATGGCTCCAGGAAGTATAATTTCCATACTATCGAACTATTATTGGCCAATTATTTTTATATTCTTAATATTAAGTGTATTTTGTTTTAAATATTTTGATACTTATTCAAGGCAGTTAATTGGTACAGTCATCATAATGTTTATTTTCTCATCAAACATTTTGCCATGGGGGATGCTACGCCAGACATTTTTATCAGTTTTCCAATATACGGAAAGATTGATTTATCTATTGCCAGTCTTTGTTTTAATGGCGATTATGAAAACTGCACCCCAAAAAATAGTTTTATTGGTGACAGTTTTGCAAGTGGGTATCTATCTTTATAGTTTTCCAATGAAATTTACATTTGATACTATTCCATATTCTGAACGGGGATACAAAGATAATGCAAAAAAGATAATGGATAATACTAATAGAGATGCCTATAATGCATTCTATAGTTCAACAGAAAAAACATATGATACCTCAGGCGATGAATATTTAAATATTGACATTGTACACGACAATATTAGGAATGGTACAATTAAGTTATTTGAATTTGACTCAGAGAAAGTTCAGATTACAAATATTCAGCATGGATACAATAGGCTGGATTTCGATATTGAATTATTAGAAGGTATAGGGGAGCAATTCGTAGTTATTCCTAGAATCTGGTACAAAGGCTATATTGCAAATTATTCACAGGGAGCGAACGGTACCCAACCGGAGCTTTCTTATGTAAAGAAATCATATTCAGAGGTTGCAGAAGCGGAGGCTCTGGGGAAGCCGGAAGCCACACATAAAGTTCTTTATGATGGTAGGGCTGTAATAAACGTTTCATCTAGTGGGCATGTTTCTATTCAATATAAAAAAACTACTGTACAATGGATTGGCTATGCAATCCAGATTCTATCCAGTCTTGCCATATTCTTTTATAGTTTAACCAATAAGAAGAGGTATAGAATTCATGAAAAAACTGACAATCATCGTCCCTTGCTATAATGAGGAAGAAACAATCCGTCCATTTCTAGCAGCTACCCAAGAAGTTGAAAAAGAATTGTCTAATGAGCTAATTTTTGAATATTTATTTGTTAATGATGGCTCTAAGGATGCGACTCTAAGAATCCTCAGAGAGGTTTCAAAGGATTTCGACAATGTTCATTATCTTTCTTTTTCGAGAAATTTTGGGAAAGAAGCAGGCCTTTTGGCTGGCTTAGAACACGCCAAGGGAGATTTCATTACGGTGATGGATGTGGACTTACAAGATCCGCCAGAATTACTCATCCAAATGTATGAGAAAATAAAGGGTGGTTGTGACGTTGTGGGAACTCGTCGTGCAGATCGCTCAGGTGAACCACCGATTCGCTCCTTTTTCTCGAAATTATTCTATAAATTAATTAATAAAGTTTCGGATACAGAGATGATCGATGGAGCCAGAGACTTTCGTCTGATGACAAGACAGGTAGTTGATAGTATCTTAGAACTTCAAGAAGTCAACCGTTTTTCAAAAGGATTATTTTCCTGGGTAGGGTTTGAAGTAGACTATATCAGTTATGAGAACAGGGAAAGAATCGCTGGTGAAACGTCATGGAGTTTTTGGAGTTTATTAAATTATTCTTTGGAGGGATTCATTAATTTTTCGGAGGCACCTTTAAATTTATCAGTCTGGGCTGGAATATCATCGTTCTTAATGTCGATTTTGGGTATTTTATTTGTTGTCGTTCGCAAAGTCACTATTGGTGGCAGTATCACAGGTTGGGCAAGCACCGTTTCAATTATATTATTTATTGGTGGAATTCAACTGTTAGCTATTGGGATAATAGGAAAATATATTGCAAAAATATTTTTAGAAACTAAAAAACGTCCCATATATATTATCAAGGAACAAAATTTATAGTATTTGTTGTACCTGTCAAAAACTAGCTCTCTTAGGTAATTTCAAAGTATATGTAATGAGAAAGAACTATTATTATTTACTTTCTCATTTTTTACATTTTCTTCCATTTATGATAAAATAATTTTAGAAACTGCCAGTATTTTTCGAATTAAGTAAGTAGTAGAACTAAATTCGGAGGATACTGATTTGTCAAAACGCCGCCACAAGATTAATCCCTTAGCTGATATTGTTGCTAAGAAAATTTTTAGCGACCATGAGATTACCATTGATTTTATCGAAACTTTTCTGGGCTTTCGCCCCCAGTCTGTTGAGATTTTGAATGGTACTATCGCAGACCTCAAGCGCGAACGGAAGGGATTTTTCAGCACCACAGTGGATATTCTGGCTCTCATGGAGGACCAGACCCAGGTCATTATCGAGATTCAGGTGGCCTACCAGAAGAACTTCATCAAGCGGCTCTGGACCTATTCTTGCCAGCATTTGGTTAAGGATTTGCCCAATGTTCGCAAGAAGGTTTACAAGACCCACGATATGTATGAAAAAATCATGCCGGTCTATTCGATAGCGCTTGTTGCCAGCCGTTATTTTGATGACAATCGTCCCATTCATTCTTTTATCATTACGGACAGTCAGACGGGCGAAGTACTGGAACAGCCCTTCGGTGAAACTGGACAGTACAAGAAACCGTTTGAAATGGTGATTATCGAGCTGAAAAAGTTCCGTGACAGCATGCTGGACGACAAACAACGACTCTGGCTGGAGTTTTTCTCCAACCGAGGCTTTAGCCAACGACCGACACCTATTATTGATAAGGCCGAGCAGTTGCTCGACAGAAATGCAATGACCAAGGAGGAAATAGACATGATAGACCAATGGAATCGCAATGCATCTAACCATTTTTGGGAAATTCATTCCGGTATTACCCGCCATGAAGAGGCTGTTCGTGAGAAAGCCTTGAAAGAGGGGATTGAACTTGGTATTGAGCAAGGAATTGAACAAGGAATCGAACAAGGGCAATTGAGTATGATCGGTCGTATGTTACAGCAAGGTCGTAGTCCTATGCAGATAGCTGACTTCGTTGGTTTGGACTTGAGTTTGGTTCAAAAACTTACTCAACAGCTGTCTTGAGATTACCATGACCAAGGAGGAAGTAGACATGATAGACCAGTGGAGCCGCAACGCATCCAACCATTTTTGGGAAATTCATTCAGGTATCACCCGCCATGAGGAGGCCGTGCGTGAAAAGGCTTTGCAGGAGGGGATTGAGCAAGGAATCGAACAGGGAGTTATCATCCGTAATATGGAGATTGAACAAAACCTTTTATCTATGGGAGTCCCAGTTGACCAGATGTCTCAAGGAACAGGTCTGTCCGTTGCCGATATTTTGAACTTGGCGACGAGTCACAGTTAATCTGAGCTGGCCAGGTGTGTTTCCCTTAACAACGTCATCCGTTCTGTAACACAATCGCAATCTCTTTGTAATAATTTTACACAATTTAAGGATTTTCCATAGGAAAATCCTCATTTTTGTGCTAAAATAGAAAAAGGAGGTATAAAATGATCCGACTATTTGGAAAATTAAGATACCATTGGCAACCGGATTTTGCGACCTCGATGATCTATTGGTCCCTGTCCTTGGTTCCTCTCTTTCTAGGGCTATCCCTCATTTTGGAGAGAAGTCGTCAGGTATTTATCATTTTTCTCTTGCTGTTTGCGACGATTGTCTTAGCGATTTTAGGCAGTCATCGGTACTTTCTCATTGAAGATGAAAATCTATATATCGCATCAGCAAATCTATTTAAGAATAAAAAAATTGACATTGCTTCCATCAGCAAGGTCAAGGTCAATTATTTATCTATCAGTATCTGTAGGAGAGATGAAGCCGAGGAGCTAACATTCTGCATGAGGAAGTGGCCTAAGAAATACTTCATCAATGCCTTAGCCCTTCATCCCAAATTTCAAGGCGAAATAGAGCTTGTCGACCATTTGGTCAAGCAGGATTATTTTGAAGTCTACTATTCAGATGAAGCGAAATCACTCCGCAAGAATAGCCTTGGTGGGGCATGATTTTGCAGCCAGGAGAGCCTGATTATCAGCTGGAATGCTTGTTTCTAAAGCCTCAGTATGGCTAAAAATAACGATACCGTCATCATCATAGTCAAACAAGGGCGAGTAGGTCTGACATAGACCACAGGCGATACATTTTTCAGGAATCAGTCTAATATTCATAGAATAATTGTAAACATAATAGGAAAAAAATACAAGGAGAAGCTATCAATGTCACAAGAACCATGGAATGATGAACTTTTTGAAGAAGAATTGGAAGAAGTTGAGGATGAGCAAGTGTCAGTAAGTCGTAGAAATCGAAAAGTAGGTATGATGGCGAGTAGTCGCTTGTTTACTATTTTAGCTTCAATCTTTGTTTTCTTCCTTTTGGCCATTATCATTTTGGCTATTTACCTGTCTACAGGTGGCAGTAATACTGACTCGACAGAAGGTTTTTATAATGCTGAAAATGCCCAGGTTGCAGCTTCGAGTTCATCTGAGCAAGATTCAAACGCAACTGAAACGACTGAGACTACAGAAGCAGCCACTGAGGAATCATCAACAGAGGCAAGCTCCGCTGCCGATTTGGTAGATCGTGGAGATGGTACAACCACAACTGTCCAACCTGGCGAAGGTCTTGCAAGTATTGCCAACCGAGCAGGGATTTCTATGGCTGAGTTGGAACGCTTGAATCCAGAAAAAATGGTGGGACCTGGTGGTACTTGGTGGGCCAACCCAGGAGATGTAGTACGTATTAGATAAGAGGAATTATGAAATCAATTCAAATCGCCATCGACGGACCTGCTTCGAGCGGAAAGTCGACTGTGGCAAAAATTATTGCGAAAAATTTTGGCTATACCTATTTGGACACTGGAGCTATGTATCGTGCCGTTACACTGTTAGCCCTGGAAAATAAACTGACAGCTGACAAGGTTGACGATATTTTAGCTCTCTTGGCTCAGCATCCGATTTCATTCGGCCGTTCGGAAGACGGCCAGCAACTGGTGTTCCTCGGTCAACGGGATGTCAGTCTAGCCATTCGTGATAACGACGTGACCAACAATGTTTCTTGGGTGGCAGCATTGGCTCCTATTCGTGAAAGATTGGTCGAACTCCAGCAAGAAATTGCCCAGGCAGGTGGCATTGTCATGGATGGTCGTGATATTGGCACAGTTGTTTTGCCTCAGGCAGAGTTGAAAATTTTTCTGATTGCTTCTGTTGAAGAGCGGGCCCTTCGCCGTTTTAAGGAAAATAAGGCGCGAGGCATTGAGACGGATTTGGAAACCTTGAAAGAGGAGATTGCGGCCCGTGACTTGAAAGATAGTACACGAGCAGTTTCACCACTCAAAGCAGCAGAAGATGCCATTACCTTTGATACAACTGGTGTTTCTATTGAAGGTGTTGTGCAATTTATTTCAGAAAAAGCGAAAGAAATCCTTGACAAGTAGTGTAGGACATGATAGAATGGTCGTATTGAGAAAAGCAGAAGTGAGAGCTTCTCGCCTTGCGACTAACGTTGTCTGGCCCTACGGATTAAGATTTCTTCGGAAAGAATAATGGTGTAGTGCGGACTTGTGTAGCAAGTCCGTTTCGTTTTTCTCGAAAAAAATAAAATGAGGTGAAAAGCCATAGCAAAGCAAGATTTGTTCATCAATGATGAAATTCGAGTGCGTGAAGTTCGTCTTATCGGTCTTGAGGGTGAACAGTTGGGAATCAAACCGCTCAATGAGGCTCAGGCCATCGCTGATCAGGCAAATGTGGATTTAGTATTGATTCAACCGCAAGCTAAACCGCCAGTTGCTAAAATTATGGACTACGGTAAGTTCAAATTTGAGTATCAGAAGAAACAGAAAGAACAACGCAAGAAACAAAGTGTTGTCACTGTCAAAGAAGTGCGTCTAAGTCCAGTTATTGACAAAGGGGATTTCGAGACGAAACTTCGTAATGCCCGTAAATTCCTTGAAAAAGGAAATAAGGTCAAGGTTTCGATCCGTTTCAAGGGTCGTATGATTACCCACAAAGAAGTTGGCGCGAAAGTATTAGCTGAGTTCGCCGAAGCAACCCAAGATATTGCCATTATCGAACAACGCGCTAAGATGGACGGTCGTCAAATGTTTATGCAGTTGGCCCCAGCTTCAGATAAAAAATAAGCTTTTTACGCTAAAAGGAGAATTAAAATGCCAAAACAAAAAACTCACCGCGCATCAGCTAAACGTTTTAAACGTACAGGTTCTGGTGGATTGAAACGCTTCCGCGCTTATACTTCACACCGTTTCCACGGTAAAACTAAAAAACAACGTCGTCACCTTCGTAAAGCAGGTATGGTACATGCTGGTGACTTTAAGCGTATCAAGTCAATGCTTACACAAATGCGCTAATCTCGCATCAGTATTGCATAATTACTATTTGAATTATTTGGAGGAAAATTAAATGGCACGTGTTAAAGGTGGCGTTGTTTCTCGTAAACGCCGTAAACGTATTTTAAAATTAGCTAAAGGTTACTACGGTGCTAAGCACCTCTTGTTCCGCACTGCGAAAGAACAAGTAATGAACTCTTACTACTATGCATACCGTGACCGCCGTCAGAAAAAACGTGATTTCCGTAAATTGTGGATCACTCGTATCAATGCGGCAGCTCGTATGAACGGTTTGTCATACTCACAATTGATGCACGGTTTGAAATTGGCTGAAATCGAAGTGAACCGTAAAATGCTTGCAGATATCGCAGTAAACGATGCAGCAGGTTTCACAGCTCTTGCAGACGCTGCAAAAGCAAAACTTGGTAAGTAATTATCAGGAGGCTTCCTTTTGGAAGTCTTTTTGTGTTTTAGTTTCTTTTAAGTTACATCGTTTATACTAGAGAGGTCAAGCTAGGAGTATAAGAACCTGCCTTCACAGCTCAGAACCTGAGCTAAGGATATTTTTCTGCCACTCATTGGTAGAACCTACAGTCACAGGTTAAATTCTCAGATTGCTACAAAAATCAGAGCAAATCTGAAAACTTCCTCTTTGCGACTATAGGTTCTAGTTTTTCACGAAATACAGTCAGTATTCCATCTCAAGCGGCCTTGATTAGCAAGAAACTATCCCTTATCGAAATGTATCGCACTTGTAACTACAGGTTCTAACATCTATTCGTGACCTGCTGTATTTAATAGTAGGAATTGTTGCTAGTTTGGCTTTTTCTAAATAGAAATATGAATGTGAAGATGTTATAATGAGTAAAAAAGGAGACGATATGATTAAAATATTGCTTGTTGAAGACGATCTAAGCCTATCTAATTCGGTGTTCGACTTTCTAGATGATTTTGCTGATGTTATGCAGGTTTTTGATGGCGATGAGGGCCTCTATGAGGCGGAATCAGGTGTCTATGATCTGATTCTCTTGGATCTGATGTTGCCAGAGAAGGATGGATTTCAGGTCTTAAAAGAAATCCGCGAAAAAGGAATTTCTACTCCAGTCTTGATTACGACGGCTAAAGAAAGCTTGGATGATAAGGGCCACGGTTTTGAATTGGGGGCGGATGATTACCTGACCAAGCCATTTTATCTAGAGGAGTTGAAGATGCGTATTCAGGCGCTTTTGAAGCGAGCTGGTAAATTCAATGATAATCAGCTAGAATTTGGCAATGTGACTGTTGATTTGTCTACCAATATGACCTATGTGGACGGCAGTGAAATTGAGTTACTAGGAAAAGAATTTGATTTACTGGTGTATTTCTTGCAAAACCAGAACGTTATTCTTCCTAAAACTCAAATTTTTGACCGTATTTGGGGCTTTGACAGCGATACGACCATCTCAGTAGTAGAGGTCTATGTTTCAAAAGTCCGAAAGAAATTAAAGGGAACGGTTTTCGCAGACCGCTTACAGACCTTGAGAAGTGTAGGGTATATTTTGAAAAATGATCAATAAGATGAGAAAGCTCACCAAGTCGGACAATTTTTCCTACTTTATCCGCTATTTTGCCGTATTTACGCTGATTTTCATATCCATGACGGCCATTATTTTTCAACTGATGCGGTCTACCATGTATCGTAGTACAGATATCCAGTTTGACAAAATCAAGCAACATCCTGACTTGGTTTTGAATTTTGCGGCAGCTAGGATGCTGAATCCAGATTCGGAAATTATTCTTCAGGACCAGAGCAATCAAGGTAATGCAAGTGCGAATACTCTCCCAGATGATACTGATGGTGGTCCCGGTGAGCCCATTCGTTTGGGAACCAATTTCCACGTACTCTTGTATAATTCTGCGGGTGAGCTAGTCAATTCTGATGTCTTCAGCGGTTTGTCTGAATTGGCTTTTGATAAGGAAAGTTTGAAAAATGTAAAGGAAGTCAGCGTCGAAGGGTCATTTGGTGACGATGATTTCCGTTATACCACCCTGGAGTTGCCGAGTGAGGTAATGGAAAAATATTCGTCGCTAGACTTGAAATACGCGACTATCTGTGTCAATGTCAGTCAGATTAAAATGTCTATTCAGACCTATGAGCGAACAGTGGCGATTGTCATGGTCTCCTTCTGGTTTATTTCGCTGTTTGCCAGTCTTTATTTAGCTCAACTCAGTATGCGGCCAATTTTGCTGAGCTATCAAAAGCAGAAGGATTTTGTGGAGAATGCTAGTCATGAGCTCAGGACACCACTGACTGTCCTACAGAATCGCCTAGAGGGGCTCTTCCGTCATCCCAATGCGACCATCATTGAATCCAGTGAAAGCATTGCCTCCAGTCTTGCTGAAGTGCGGAACATGCGGATTTTAACCAGTAATTTGCTGAATCTGGCTCGGCGAGATGATGGTTTCCAGATTGTGATGGATGATTTGGATCCACAATATCTCGAGGAAATCTTTGACAATTTTAACATTATCGCTGAAGAGAGTGGCAAGGATTTACTTGTTACGAATCATATTAAGCAGCCTATTCGGACAGATAAGGCCCTGCTAAAACAACTCCTGACCATTATTTTTGATAATGCCTTGAAATATACAGGAGACGATGGACAAATTAGCATTCAGGCAAGAGTAAAGGATAAATTTGCGTACTTTACAGTTGCGGACAATGGAATAGGAATTAGTCAGGATGATAAGACCAAGGTCTTCGATCGTTTTTATCGGGTAGATAAGGCTAGAACGCGACAAAAAGGTGGTTTTGGACTCGGCTTGTCCTTGGCTAAACAGATTAGTGATTCCTTGAAGGGGGAAATTTCAATTCATGATAACCAGCCAACAGGAACTATTTTTGAAATCAAGATACCGAGATAGGATTGGCAGCGCCAGTCCTATTTTTAAAATAAAAAAAGAAGTCTTGACGACTTCGATTTTATTACGCAAGTTTTGCTGCAAGACGTGCTTTGTCGCGGCTTGCTTTGTTTTTGTGAATCAAACCTTTAGTTTCTGCCTTATCGATTGCTGAGCTAGCAGCGCGGTAAAGCTCTTCAGATGGGTTAGCTTCAAATGCTTTGATTGCAGTACGCATAGCTGATTTTTGTGCTGAGTTTTTAGCGTTTTGTTTAACGTTCAATTCAGCGCGTTTGATAGCTGACTTAATGTTTGCCAATGGTTTCACCTCCACCCTTTCTTGTACTAACCATACCATTATATCTGAAAAGACTGGTTTTGACAAGTGTTATTTATTTTTTTAGATAAATTTTATCAATTTCATGGTTTTCAGCCTTGTGCAAGATAATATCCGCCCGATTGCGCGTCGGCTCGATGTATTTTTCGAGGTTGGCAAGGTTGATATTTTTCCAAGTATTTTGAGCGACTGCGATGATTTCTGGATAGGTGAGCCGGGTGTAACGATGGTAGTAGTTGCTAGGGTCATTTTTTGCAAGCTTCAGCAATTTTTGGAAGCGTTCTAAGTACCAGGTTTCGATATTCTCCACCTCGGCATCCACATAGATAGACACATCAAAATAATCGCTGACATAGAGTCGCTGGTTTTGAGGGTTCTGGAAGACATTGATTCCCTCGACAATTAGAAAATCAGGGACCTGAATTTTTTGACTTTTATCAGGGACAATATCGTAGGTTTCGTGAGAATAGACAGGAATTTCACAATTGATGCCATTTTTGATATTGTCTAAGAATCCAATCAGTTTTTCCATATCATAAGACTCAGGAAAGCCTTTTTTGTCCAATAGATTCATTTCCTCTAGGGTAGCATTGGGGTAAAGAAAACCGTCGGTGGTAACCAGTTCTACAGTTGAATGCTTGAAAGTGCGGGCAATCAAAATCTGGAGCAAGCGACTGGTAGTGGATTTGCCAACAGCAACACTTCCGGAAATACCGATGATAAATGGTTGAGACTTGATGGATTTCTGGAGGAAGAGACTCTTTGTAAAGGTTAAATCTTTTCTGGCCTTGCGATAGATGTGAATGAGGTTGACCAAGGGGAGGTAGACGTCTGATACCTCATGAAGTTGGATCTTATCATTGAAACTTTTGATGGAATTGAGTTCACTCTGAGTCAAGGGGATGATGGTTTTACGGTGAAGTTGCTGCCAGGTGGAGCGATCGATTTCTTCAAAATTTAAAAATTCATGTTTCATTTTGTTATCCTTGTTGTTGTGAGATGGTAAGAGTTAGAAAAACTCAATTGATTCAGATCAGTATACCTCTATCATTTTACCATTCATTCTAACATAGAATGTAAATTAAGTAAAACAAATTGAAAACGTTTTAATACTATGGTATAATGTAAGTATGTCTACAATGTATTTCGAAAATAATCCAGATTTAGCACATGATATTCATGAACTCCAAGTCCGTCTACTGGGACAGAATTTCAGTTTCCGAACTGATGCAGGTGTCTTTAGTAAGAAAATGGTTGATTATGGAAGTCAAGTGCTTTTAAACGCTCTTTCTATCGAAAATGAGGCGAGATTATTGGATGTAGGATGTGGCTACGGACCATTGGGGATTAGTTTGGCAAAGGTCTACCAACTGGAAGTCACAATGGTGGATATCAATAACCGTGCGATTGAATTGGCAAAATGGAACGCAGAAAAAAATGGAGTCCAAGCAACAATCTTTCAATCGGATCTCTATCAAGCAGTTCAAGGACAGTTTGATGCTGTTATTTCTAATCCACCGATTCGAGCAGGTAAAGCTGTAGTTCACCAGGTTATCACAGGAGCAAAAGAGCACTTGAAATCAGGTGGACGACTGACAATTGTTATCCAGAAAAAGCAGGGCGCACCAAGTGCCAAGACCAAGATGGAAGAAGTGTTTGGCAATTGTCAAATAAAGAAAAAGGATAAGGGATACTATATTTTAGAAAGTGTGAAAGAATGAGAGCAGTTGATTTAATTCAGAAAAAACGAGATGGTTTGGAATTGTCTTCTGAGGAAATTAAATGGTTGATTGAGGGCTACGTTGCTGGAACAGTGCCTGACTACCAAATGTCAGCCCTGGCGATGGCCATTTACTTTAAAGGCATGTCAACGCGAGAGATTTCTGATTTAACTATGAATATGGTAGCATCAGGTGACCAGATTGACTTATCTGCTATTCCTGGTATCAAGGTAGACAAGCACTCGACTGGTGGTGTGGGTGACAAGGTAACTTTGATTTTAGCTCCTTTGGTAGCTAGTTTTGAAGTGCCAGTTGCCAAGATGAGCGGACGCGGTTTGGGTCACACAGGTGGCACTCTGGACAAATTGGAGTCCATTAAAGGGTATCAGATTGAGGTGACTCAGGAAGACTTTATCAAGCAGGTTCAGGAGACGGGAGTTGCGGTTATTGGCCAATCAGATAATTTGGTCAAGGCTGATAAGTTGCTCTATGCTCTGCGCGATGTGACAGCGACGGTGGACATTATTCCCTTGATTGCAAGCTCGGTTATGTCTAAAAAGATTGCGGCTGGTGCAGATGCCATTCTCCTTGATGTCACGGTGGGCGAAGGTGCCTTCATGAAGACAGTAGAAGAGGCGCGTGTGCTGGCTCAGACCATGGTGGACCTTGGTAAGGCTGTCGGACGTAAGACTGTTGCAGTTTTGACAAATATGTCTCAGCCGGTGGGAACCAGCATTGGTAATCGCCTGGAAATCCTTGAGGCCTTGGAAATTTTACAAGGCAAGGGTAGGGAAGACGTGACAGAGTTTATCTGTGAATTGGCTCAAATCATGTTGGGACTTGCTGATGTTGAAAAGACGGTTGCGGAAGTTCGTCAGCATATTGAAAATGGAGCTGCCCTTAAGAAATTTGAGGAAATGGTTCAGGCTCAAGGAGGCGATTTAGAAGACCTCTACCGTCCGGCAAATGTTTCCCACAAGGTGGACGTATTGGCAGAGCGAGATGGCTATATTGTTGGTTTGCCAGCTCTAGAATTTGGTCTATTTGCCATGAAACTAGGAGCAGGTCGAGCGGTAAAAACAGATGAACTGGACTATGAGACTGGTATTGTTTTCCACAAAAAAGTGGGGGATGCAGTCGAAAAAGATCAGCCGATTGCAACCATCTATGCAAATGAAAATATTTCGGAAAATATGCTTACAAATTTCCAAAAAAATGTTAAAATAGATGATGTAAGTGTAAATACGAAGGAAATCATTGAAATCATTTCTTAATGTACGGAGAAAACTTATGAAATTAAATAAATATATCGACCATACCATTTTGAAACCTGAATCAACTGAGCAACAGGTTGCAAAGATTATCGAAGAGGCAAAAGAATACGACTTTGCTAGCGTCTGTGTTAATCCAACTTGGGTTGCCTACGCTGCAAAGAGGTTAGCTGGAACGGAGGTCAAGGTTTGTACAGTGATTGGTTTTCCTCTGGGAGCTAACACGCCAGCTGTCAAGGCTTTTGAGACCAAGGATGCGATTGCAAATGGTGCAGACGAGATTGATATGGTCATCAATATTGGTGCCCTCAAATCTCAGAACTATGACCTAGTATTGGAAGATATACAGGCGGTTGTGGAAGCCAGTGGCGATAAATTGGTCAAAGTCATTATCGAAACCTGTCTTTTGACCGATGAGGAAAAGGTAAAGGCTTGTCAATTGTCTCAAGAGGCCGGTGCTGATTTTGTTAAGACTTCTACTGGATTTTCTACAGGTGGTGCGACGGTGGTTGATGTTGCCTTGATGCGCCAAACAGTAGGACCAGATATGGGTGTCAAAGCATCTGGTGGTGCGCGTACCTATGAGGACGCCCTTGCCTTTATCGAAGCTGGTGCAACCCGTATTGGTGCATCTTCAGGTGTAGCGATTATGAACGGAGCTGTAGCAGATGGCGACTACTGAGTTGATAAAATTATCTGAGGAAGTGAGTAAGAAAGCCTACGTTCCCTATTCTCATTTTCCAATTGGAGCTGTCTTGGTTGCCAAGGATGGGCAAGTCTTTACAGGTGTTAACATTGAAAACGCCAGCTTTGGCTTGACCAACTGTGGCGAACGAACAGCTATTTTCAAAGCTGTTTCAGAGGGCGTCTTGGATTTTTCTGAGCTGATTGTTTATGGTCAGACAGAGAAACCAGTTTCACCATGTGGTGCTTGTCGCCAGGTCATGGCTGAATTTTTTGATAAGGATTTAAAGGTAACACTTGTTGCCAAAGATCTATCGACAGTCGAGATGACAGTCGGGGAATTACTTCCATATTCTTTTACAGACCTGAACTAGTCTGTAAGACAGTCGTTAGACTGTAGTATCATCACCGCAACGAAAGTTGCAAAAAGAATTTTTTAGGAGGGTTCAGAAATGAACAAGAAACTTGTCGGATTTGGTCTAGCTACTGTTGCAGCTCTTACATTGGCTGCCTGTGGAAGCCGTACTGCAAACAAAGAAGCAGCCTCAACAGACTCATCAGAAATATCAGTTAAGCCAATGATCGTAACAGACATCGGTGGTGTTGATGACCGTTCATTTAACCAGTCAGCTTGGGAAGGTTTGACTGCTTGGGGTGACGAAAATGGTTTGTCAAAAGGTAGCGGCTATGACTACATTCAATCACAAAGTGAATCAGACTACGTAACAAACCTTGACTCAGCTGTTGCTGGTGGTTACAACCTTGTATTCGGTATTGGTTTCGCCTTGGAAACTGCGATTGCTGAAGCAGCTCCAAATAACCCAGAAACTCACTTTGTAATCGTTGACTCAGTTGTTCCAGATCAAGAGAACGTAGTCAGCGTTGGATTTGCAGACCACCAAGCTTCTTACTTGGCAGGTGTTGCAGCTGCTAAATCTACTAAAACAAACCACGTTGGTTTCATCGGTGGTATGGAAGGTGTCGTTATCGACCGCTTTGAAGCTGGTTTCGTAGCTGGTGCTAAGTCTGTAAACCCAGACATCAAAATCACAATCGATTATGCAGGTTCATTCGGTGATGCTGCTAAAGGTCAAACAATCGCTGCTGCTCAATACGCTGCAGGGGCAGACATTATCTTCCACGCATCTGGTGGTACTGGTAATGGTGTATTTGCTGCTGCTAAAGCTGAAAACGAAACTCGTGATGAAGCAGATAAAGTTTGGGTAATCGGTGTTGACCGTGACCAATCTGCTGAAGGTGTTTACACTTCTAAAGACGGTAAAGAATCTAACTTCGTATTGGCATCAACCATCAAAGAAGTTGGTACTTCAGTTAAAGACATCACTGAAAAAGCAGTTAAAGGTGATTTCCCTGGTGGTACAGTTGTTCAATTCTCACTTGCTGACAAAGGTGTAGAATTGGCTGAAACAAACCTTTCTGAAGATGCTTCTAAAGCTGTCGCAGACGCTAAACAAGCAATCTTGGATGGTAAAGTTGAAGTTCCAGAAACACCAGAAAAATAAGCTGAATAATGTTAGTTTTCCGAAGTGGCGGCCTATCGGTCGCCCTTTTCGGAGCTGAGATTTTTCTCAGTAAAGCCTATCAAATGGTGGTAGGTTTTACTGACAAAAATGGTACAATAGTTATGTGAAAACGATTTTTCGTTTAGCGATTGTAGTCAGAAAGGAAATAGATTATGACTAAGGATTATGTCATTGAGATGCGCGAAATCACCAAAATTTTTGGTGAGTTTGTTGCGAATGACCACATCAATTTGAATGTCAGACGTGGTGAAATCCATGCCCTGCTCGGTGAGAATGGTGCCGGTAAATCAACATTGATGAACATGCTGGCTGGTCTCTTGGAACCGACTAGCGGTGAAATTGTTATCAATGGTCAATCAGTTAACATTGATTCACCTTCTAGGGCAGCCCACTTGGGTATCGGGATGGTTCACCAGCACTTTATGTTGGTGGATGCCTTTACAGTTGCGGAAAATATTATCCTCGGTAGCGAGACAACCAAGGGCGGTGTGATCGACCTCAAGAAGGCTATTGTTGAGATTAAAGAGCTTTCCCAGAAATATGGTTTGGAAGTTGACCCAACTGCCAAGGTTGCGGATATTTCGGTCGGTGCTCAACAGCGTGTTGAAATCTTGAAAACTCTCTATCGCGGAGCTGACTTGCTCATTTTCGACGAACCTACGGCTGTTTTGACTCCCGCGGAAATTGCAGAGCTCTTGAAGATTATGAAGACCCTGGTTTCAGAAGGCAAATCCATCATCTTGATTACCCATAAGCTGGATGAGATTCGTGCGGTTGCTGATACGGTAACGGTTATCCGTCGTGGTAAATCAATCGAGACAGTTCCTGTCGGAGATGCAACCAACCAAGACTTGGCTGAGTGGATGGTAGGCCGTTCTGTTTCCTTTAAAACAGAGAAAATTCCTGCCAATCCAAAAGAAGTCATTTTGTCTATTAAGGATCTGGTTGTTAATGAGAACCGTGGAATTCCAGCTGTTAAGGGCTTGAATTTGGAAGTCCGTGCTGGCGAAGTCGTCGGTATCGCAGGTATCGATGGAAATGGTCAGAGTGAGCTCATTCAGGCCATTACAGGTCTCCGTAAGGTCAAATCTGGTTCTATCAAGATTAAGGGTGAAGAAGTGGTTGGTAAGACCCCTCGTAAGATTACAGAGATGCAGGTCAGCCACGTACCAGAAGACCGTCACCGCGATGGTTTGGTCCTTCCAATGACGGTAGCCGAAAATATTTCTCTACAGACCTACTACAAAGAACCCGTTTCTAAGAATGGTATTTTGAACTACAACGTTATCAATGAAAAAGCCCGTCAATTGATGCAAGAATTCGATGTTCGCGGCGCCAGTGAATTGGTACCTGCCAAGGCACTTTCTGGTGGTAACCAGCAGAAAGCTATTATCGCTCGTGAAGTGGACCGTAATCCTGATCTCTTGATTGTTAGCCAACCGACCCGTGGTTTGGACGTTGGTGCCATTGAATACATCCGTAAGCGTCTCATTGCCGAGCGTGATAAAGGGAAAGCTGTTTTGGTTGTCAGCTTTGAATTGGATGAAATCTTGGATGTTTCAGACCGTATTGCAGTTATCCATGATGGTGTCATCCACGGTATCGTTGACCCTGCTAAGACCAACAAGCAAGAGCTCGGTGTGTTGATGGCAGGTGGTCACATTGAGAAAGGAGAAGAACATGCTTAAGAAATATCAAAATCTGATCCTTCCTTTACTTGCTGTTGTGAGCGGTCTTGTATTGGGATCAATTGTCATGTTGATTTTTGGCTATGACCCAATCTGGGGCTATGAGGAATTGTTCTACTCAGCCTTCGGTACTATCAAGTCTGTCGGTGAAATTTTCCGTGCTATGGCACCGCTGATTTTCACTGCCCTTGGTTTTGCGGTGGCGAGTCGTGCTGGTTTCTTCAACGTCGGTTTGTCAGGTCAAGCTTATGTGGGCTGGATTTTTGCAGGCTGGTTTGCCTTGGCTAATCCAGATTTACCTCGTCCAGTCTTGATTTTGGCAACGGTAATCATTGCTATGTTAGCTGGTGGTATTGCTGGAGCCATTCCTGGTGTTCTCCGTGCCTATCTGGGAACCAGTGAGGTCATCGTGACCATCATGATGAACTACATCTTACTCTATTCTGGGAACTACATTATCCGTGATATTTTCTCAGATGATTTGATGAAAAATACGGACTCGTCTATCAACGTTTCGGCCAATGCTTCCTATCAAACAGAGTGGTTGCGGGCTTTGACAGACAATTCGCGTATGAATATCGGTATCTTCTTTGCCATTATCGCTGTTATTGTTATCTGGTTCCTCTTGACCAAGACGACACTTGGTTTTGAAATCCGTTCGGTTGGTATCAACCCGACAGCGTCTGATTATGCAGGTATGTCGGCAAAACGGACTATCATCTTGTCTATGATTATTTCAGGAGCACTTGCTGGCCTGGGTGGAGCTATCCAAGGTTTGGGTACCTTCCAGAATGTCTATATTCAAAGTGGTAACCTGGATATTGGTTTCAACGGTATGTCTGTTGCTCTTCTAGCAACTAACTCACCGCTTGGTATTCCATTTGCGGCCTTCCTCTTCGGTGCCCTATCTGTAGGTGCTCCAGGTATGGTTCGTGCTCAGATTCCACCAGAATTGATCAACGTTGTAACAGCGTCTATCATCTTCTTCATCGGTGTGAAATTTATCTTTGAGCAGTTACTCAACTCAAAAAAGAAAGCGAAAGGGGTAAAATAAGATGAACTTGACTATTTTAACGCTACTCATTTCGCAAATGCTGATTTATTCAGCGCCATTGATTTTCACCAGTCTAGGTGGTGTGTTCTCTGAGCGTGGTGGTATTGTCAACGTCGGTCTGGAAGGGATCATGGTTATTGGTGCCTTTGCTGGAGTTGTCTTCAATATTGAATTTGCTGAGACCTTTGGTAAAGCTACCCCACTATTAGCAGTGATTGTTGGTGGTTTGGCTGGAGTTATCTTTGCAGCAATCCATGCCATGGCGACCATTAACTTCCGCGCGGACCACGTCGTGTCAGGAACGGTACTCAACCTATTAGCACCAGCTCTCGGTGTCTTCCTGGTTAAGGTTATTTACAATAAAGGTCAGACAGATAGTATTCGTCAATCATTTGGTAAATTCTCCTTCCCAGTGTTGGCAGATATTCCGGTCTTGGGGGACCTCTTCTTCAAGAACACCAGTTTGATGGGCTATGTCGCGATTGCAACAGCCTTCCTATCTTGGTTTGTCCTGTATAAAACGAAATTCGGTTTGCGTCTCCGTTCAGTTGGTGAGCACCCACAAGCGGCTGATACACTGGGGATTAACGTTTATGCTATGCGTTACGCGGGTGTATTGATTGCCGGTTTCCTTGGCGGTGTTGGAGGAGCAGTAAGTGCTCAATCGGTAAACATCAATTTTTCAGCGACAACCATCGTTGGTTCAGGTTTCATTGCCCTGGCCGCTGTTATCTTTGGTAAATGGAATCCGCTTGGTGCTATGTTAGCCAGTCTCTTCTTTGGTTTGTCACAAAGTTTGGCGGTTATCGGTAGCCAGTTGCCAGGCTTGAAAGATATTCCGACCGTTTACCTGCAAATTGCACCTTACTTGATTACCGTTATTGCCCTGTCTGCCTTCTTTGGTAAAGCTGTGGCACCAAAAGCCGACGGTATCAACTATATCAAATCAAAATAGCTATACAACAAGAACCCTCAGCATTTGTTGGGGGTTCTGCCTTTTGAAAGGAGATTTATGCGTCGGTTAGTACTAAATATTGCCATGAGTTTAGACGGCTACATCGCCAGAACGGATGGTTCTTACGATTGGATACAAGGGCATGGAACAACTGACTATGATACGAGCCTGCAGTTTGATAATGAAGCTTTTTTCAAATCGTGTGATACGGTTATTATGGGCAGAAAATCACTAGAAGATTGTCCTCTGGAAATGATTGCCGGATATGAGGAGAAGGAGTTTATCATTGCTAGTCGCCATCAACAGCCCAGCTATGACAATGTCCGCTTTGTTTCAAATATTGTTGATGTAATCAAAAAGTTGAAAGGAGAAGATGGTTCAGATATCTGGTTGTTTGGTGGCGCTCAACTCGTTCAAATTTGTCTTAAGGAAAGATTGATTGATCATTTTATTATCGGGATTATACCAACTATTTTAGGAAATGGCATTCGTCTCTTTGATTTTTTAGCAGAAGAGCAGACATTGACTTTGGTCGAATCAACTGTGACAGATGGCATCGCCATGCTCCGTTATGACGTGCGAGATAAATAAAAGATGAGCTAAATCAACTCATCTTTTTTATCTTAGTTTTTGATTGCAGCTGCGATTTCAGGGTTAGCAAATGCGTCGTCCATGATATCTTTCAACTGTTTTGCAGAAGCTTGCATTTTTTGCAATTCAGCTTCGTTCAATGGGATGTTTACTGGACGAACGATACCATGTGCGCCGATGATAGCTGGTTGACCGATGAAGACATCTTCAACACCTTCGTATTGACCAGCTTGGTAAACTGACAATGGAAGTACAGCATTTTCATCATCAAAGATTGCTTTAGTGATACGGGCAAGGGCAACACCGATACCGTAGTAAGTAGCACCTTTTTTGTTGATGATTGAGTAAGCAGCATCACGAACGGATACAAACAAGTCAACAAGACCTTGCTCATCGATATCGCGGTTGTCTTGCAACCAGTCGTACAATTTCACACCAGCAACGTTAGCGTGTGACCACACAGCGAACTCAGAGTCACCGTGCTCACCCATGATGTAGGCGTGGACGGAACGAGCGTCGATACCAATCTTATCAGCCAATGCTTGACGGAAACGAGCTGAGTCAAGTGAAGTACCTGAACCGATAACGCGCTCTTTAGGGAAGCCTGAGAATTTCCAAGTTGAGTAAGTCAAGATATCAACTGGGTTAGCAGCGACGAGGAAGATACCGTCGAAACCAGACTTAACGATTTCAGAAACGATTTGTTGGTTGATACGGAGGTTTTTCTCTACCAATTCAAGGCGAGTTTCACCTGGTTTTTGTGGCAAACCTGCTGTCAAGACAACAAGGTCAGCATCGTGAGCATCAGAGTACTCAGCAGAATAAATTTTCTTTGGTGAAGTGAAGGCCAAAGCGTGGCTCAAATCTTCCGCGTCACCTTGTGTACGGTCCTTATTGATATCAATGATACCCAATTCTTGACCAATACCTTGGTTGACAAGGGCATAAGCATAAGCTGAACCTACGGCACCATCACCGACAAGGATCACTTTTTTGTGTTGTTTAGTTGCAGTCATCTTCTAAACATCTCCTTAGTTTTATTTAGGGGGCATGTTGTCCCCTGACCACATTCCATTCTAGCACTTTTCCTGTGGTTTGTCACTTGGAAATAGGGACTTGAAAATGTTTACATAGCAATTCCCAAGTCAGAAAAGAGCCCCAGAATATGGTATAATAGTAGTAAGAATGCAGTTGAAATGAGGCATAGAATGCAAGATAAAAACTTAGTGACGGTGAATCTGACCAACGAAATGAAAAGCTCATTCATTGACTATGCGATGAGTGTCATTGTTTCTCGTGCACTGCCAGATGTGCGTGACGGTCTTAAGCCGGTTCATCGCCGTATTTTGTATGGAATGAATGAATTGGGAATCACTCCTGACAAGCCCCATAAGAAATCTGCCCGTATCACGGGTGATGTTATGGGTAAATACCATCCGCATGGGGATGCTGCCATCTATGAGGCCATGGTCCGTATGGCCCAGTGGTGGAGCTATCGTCACATGCTGGTTGATGGTCACGGGAACTTTGGTTCCATGGACGGGGACGGTGCCGCTGCCCAGCGTTACACTGAAGCTCGGATGAGCAAGATTGCGTTAGAAATGCTGCGTGATATTAACAAAAATACCGTTAATTTCGCGGACAACTATGATTCCAGCGAGCGTGAGCCAGAGGTATTGCCAGCACGATTCCCCAACCTTTTGGTCAACGGGACGACAGGTATCGCCGTTGGTATGGCGACCAATATTCCGCCGCATAATCTGGGTGAAACCATTGACGCGGTCAAGCTGGTTATGGACAATCCAGAAGTCACCACTCGTGAAATTATGGAGGTTTTACCGGGGCCTGACTTTCCAACGGGAGCCCTGGTTATGGGTAAATCAGGTATTCACCGTGCTTACGAGACTGGTAAGGGATCGATTACCCTGCGCTCGCGCACGGAGATTGAAGAATATGGCAATGGCCGTGAGCGGATTGTCGTAACGGAATTTCCTTATATGGTCAATAAATCCAAGGTTCAAGAACATATCGTTCGCTTGGTGCAGGAAAAACGGATTGATGGTATTACCGCGGTCCGTGATGAGTCCAACCGTGAGGGTGTTCGATTCGTCATTGAGGTGCGTCGTGATGCCTCTGCCAACGTGATTTTGAACAATCTCTTCAAGCAGACCCAGCTCCAAACCAACTTTAGTTTCAACATGTTGGCTATTCAAAATGGTGTTCCGAAAATCCTTTCTGTTCGTCAGATTTTGGAATCCTATATCGAGCATCAAAAAGAAGTAGTAACCCGTCGGACCCAGTTTGACAAGGAGAAGGCTGAGGCACGTGCCCATATTTTAGAAGGCTTGCTGATTGCGCTGGATCATATTGACGAGGTTATTCGTATCATCCGCAATTCGGAAACGGATGCTATTGCCCAAGCAGAATTGATGGCCAAATTCAATCTTTCAGAGCGTCAGAGCCAGGCTATTCTGGATATGCGTCTCCGTCGTCTGACAGGATTGGAACGTGATAAGATTCAGTCTGAATATGATGAATTGATAGCTTTGATTGCTGATTTGGCGGATATTTTGGCCAAGCCAGAGCGTGTGATTCTCATCATCAAGGAAGAGCTGGACGAAGTGAAGCGCAAGTATGCGGATGAACGTCGGACAGAATTGATGGTCGGTGAGGTCTTGTCACTAGAAGACGAGGACTTGATTGAAGAGGCAGATGTCTTGATTACCTTGTCAAACCAGGGCTATATCAAGCGTTTGGCCCAGGATGAATTCCATGCTCAGAAACGTGGTGGACGCGGTGTTCAGGGGACAGGTGTCAAGGACGACGACTTTGTCCGTGAACTGGTGTCAACCAGCACCCATGACCGTCTGCTCTTCTTTACCAACAAAGGCCGTGTTTACCGTCTGAAAGGTTACGAAATTCCTGAATACGGTCGGACCGCCAAGGGCTTGCCAGTGGTCAATCTCCTCAAACTGGAGGAAAATGAGTCCATCCAGACCATTATCAATGTGACCAAGGAGCAGGAAGATGGCCATTATCTCTTCTTTGCGACTCGTCAGGGGATTGTCAAACGTACCAGCGTGTCCGAATTTGGCAATATCCGTCAAAATGGTCTCAAGGCTCTGAATTTGAAAGAAGATGATGAACTCATCAATGTTTTCTTGACAGATGGTCAGGCAGACGTCATTATGGGAACCAAGTTTGGCTATACTGTACGTTTTACGGAGACAGCTGTCCGCGGTATGAGCCGTATTGCAACGGGTGTCAAAGGGATTACCCTGCGAGACGGTGACCAGGTGGTCGGAGCGACCATGATTTCCGATGACCAGGAAGTTCTGGTGTTATCCGAGAAGGGCTTTGGTAAACGGACGCCTGCGAGTGAATATCCGACAAAAGGTCGTGGTGGTAAGGGAATTATCACCATGAAAGTGGCAGAAAAGAATGGTCCATTGGCTGGATTGATTACGGTGTCAGGCACTGAGGACATCATGGTGATTACTGATACAGGTGTCATTATTCGGACCAGCGTTGCCAATATTTCGCAAACAGGTCGTTCGACTATGGGTGTCAAGGTAATGAGACTGGATCAGGAAGCGAAAATCATGACCTTTGCACTGGTTGATGCCGCAGAAGGCGAAGAAAATACGGAAGAAGAGGATAAGTAATGACAAAGGATAAGAAAAGGAAAGCAAGACGGGGGTCATGGTTGAGAAATCTTGCAATAGGTCTCCTAATGCTCATCTCGCTAGCCTTGATTTTCAACACATCTATCCGCAATATGATGATTGCCTGGAACAGTAATAAGTATCAGGTAACCAAAGTATCCAAGGAAGAAATTGCTAGCAATAAAGAGGTGGACACTACATTTGATTTTGCTCAAGTAGAATCTATCTCTACTGAAGCTGTTATGAAGGCCCAGTGGGAAGCGCAGCAGCTGCCAGTTATTGGAGGGATTGCTATCCCAGATTTAAAGATTAACTTGCCAATTTTCAAAGGTCTTTCAAACGTTGCCCTCATGTATGGAGCGGGCACCATGAAAGAAACGCAAGAAATGGGTAAAGGCAACTATTCGCTAGCCAGCCACCATATTTTTGGTATGGCTGGAGCCAGTGAAACTCTCTTTTCTCCTCTTGAAAATGCTAAAGAGGGTATGAAGATTTATGTGACAGATAAAGAAAATATCTACATTTATAACGTTAGGAGTGTTCAGTCAGTCACACCAGAAAGTGTCTATGTAATTGAAGATACAGAAGGAAAAAATGAGATTACACTTGTAACCTGTGAAGATGCAGCTGCTACTATGAGAACGATTGTTCAAGGTGATCTAGAGTCTGTAATAGCTTATGATGATGCACCATCAGAAACACTGAAATATTTTGAGCAAACATATAATCAGGTTCAACTATAAATTGATTTGTCAAAAGGGTAGAATTTCTATCCTTTTTTCAATTTTTTTACGAACAGATAGGTGAGGAGGATTTTATGTATCAAATTGATTTTAAGGAAGAAGCACTGATGCCCCGTGAACGCTTGTTAGAATTGGGGCCGGAACGCCTGAGTAACCAGGAACTCCTGGCTATTTTCATCCGTACGGGTACAAAAAAGGAGCCGGTTTCAATCTTGTCCAACAATCTACACAATCAGCTGGAAAATCTGGCGGCTCTAAAGGATTTGTCTATTGAGGAATTGCAGAGCTTGACTGGGATTGGTCGGGTCAAGGCGATTGAGATAAAGGCCATGATTGAGCTTGGTAAGCGCATCAATCAGTCTGAGATTTTGCTCAACGATCGTATTTTGGGTAGTGAAAAACTGGGGCGTAAAATGATTCAGGAGATTGGACAGCAGAAGCAGGAGCATCTGGTCGCCCTCTATCTCAACACTCAGAATCAGGTCATCCACCAAAAAACAGTCTTTATCGGCAGTGTCAATCGCAGTATTGCAGAGCCCAGGGAGATTTTGCACTATGCAGTCAAGTGTATGGCGACCTCGATTATCATCGTTCACAATCATCCGTCAGGCTCTGTACAGCCGAGTAAAAACGATTTGCTCTTTACTGAAAATTTGAAGGATTCTTGTGAGACTTTGGGTCTGGTTCTCTTGGATCATCTGATTGTCGGGCAGAAGGACTATTATTCTTTCAGGGAAGAGAGTGAATTATTTTAGTATCAAAAAACAGGGTTAGTCGAAACTAACTCTGTTTTGCTCTCTTATTCGCCTTTTCTCATAAAATACAGGAGTGTTTGCAGTTCGCTGGTCAAATCCACATATTGGACAACCACATCTTTTGGTACAGAGAGGTTAACTGGTGAGAAGCTGAGGATTCCTTTGACACCGGACTCAACTAGCACATCAGCTACTTCCTGGGCTTTAACACTTGGGACGGTCAAGATGGCAGTTTGTGAATCAGCTTCGGCAATCCGTTCCTTCAATTCAGAAATGGCATAGATTGGAATAGATTCATCAACTGTGCCCACAGCTGGATTATCATCTGCTTCAAAAGCCATAACAATCTTCATTTTGTTTCGCTCGTGGAATTTATAGTGGAGTAGGGCACGTCCCATGTTACCAACCCCTATTAGCATAACGTTGGTGATGGAATTGTCATTTAAAATTTCAGCAAAAAATTCCATCAATTTTTGGACGTCATAGCCAAAACCACGGCGACCTAGTTCACCGAAATAAGAAAAATCACGGCGGACAGTTGCAGAGTCAATTCCGATAGCTTCTGCAATATCTTTTGAGCTAGCCTTTTCAATATTGCTAGCGTGGAATCGCTTGAAAATGCGGTAATATAAGGAAAGTCGCTTGGCCGTGGCCCGGGGGATGTCAGTGTTTTTAATGTTCTTCACTCTTTTCTCCTTCTAGCTGTAGGACACCGGTTACTGGTCAGATTGATTTCACAATCTTTTGTAAATCGTATCAAAAATTTGCAAGGGATTGCAAAATCGATAACATCACTATCAGCTTGTTTGTTAGTTCACTTCTTTCTTATATTTTAGTCTATGTTTGTGAAAAAATCAACAGATTGATTTGAAAAAAAGACCAAACAACTTGGTCTTTCTATAGGGTTTGAAAATAGCGATAGAGATCTCCGACAGTGCCTTGGAAGTCAAGAGCTTGTCCGTCCTTGAGAATGCGGGTAACAGGGTAATAATCTGGTAGGGTGACACAGCCTGCAAAGGCCAATTTAGCCTCATCCAGATTATCAAATTGTTGAACCCGTTCTAGTTTGTAGGCATCAGTGTAGTAGATTTCAATCATCTTAGGCCTCTTTTGTAAATATATCTCGGTCGACCAGGCTATCCATGAGGAAGTAGAATTTTTCCTGAATAACTGGATTGCTGCCTGGTTTGAAAATGTTAATCAAACGAAGACCAGACTTGTCTGTGATGTTGATTTTGAAACCAGTCAAATCTTGGTTGATGATAATTTTCAAGAGGAAACCTTGCCCAGAATTGGGAACTTCTTCTAGTAGGCGTTCCAGCTGATAGTGGCCAGCCTTGGTTTGCTCAAAGGTATTGTCACGCAGGGTGTATTTTTTGATACCCGAGCTGATATGATAGGTAAAGTTACAATCTTTTAAGCGTACAGTTTTTTCAAATGCCATTTTATCCTCCTATTATCTTGTGTAATTCAGTGATGAGTGCATCAATATCAGCAGTCGTATTGCTTTCTGAGAAACTGATGCGGATGGATTCTTTCAGTCGTGGAGAATCTTTTCCATACATAGCCTCAAGGACATGACTGTTTTGTACAACACCTGCTGTGCAGGCAGAACCACTTGAAACTGCGATTCCGGCTAGATCTAGGCGCATGAGCACCTGCTCATTGAGTTGACCAGGAAAGCCAAGATTGATGATATGAGGAAGGTGGTCGCCAGTTTGATTGATGTAGTAGTCGGTGTCGGCCAGGTGGTGGATGAGGTGTTCTTTTAGGGAAGTGATGTATTGAAGATCTTGGTCCCTTTTAGCAGTTTGCTCTTTGAGGGCTGTGGCCATCGCTACAATGGCAGGGAGGTTTTCTGTTCCTGCACGATGTTGATTTTCTTGCTTACCGCCATGTATGAGTGCATCAAATTTAGGCAATCTTGAATAGAGGAAACCAATACCTTTTGGGCCATGAAATTTATGGGCAGCAGCAGATAGGAAATCAATTCCCAGTTTTTCAGGCTGAACAGGCAATTTTCCCATGACCTGCACTGCATCAACATGGAAAACTGCCTGGTGGTCTGCTAGTAACTGTCCAATTTCTTGGATAGGGAGCAGTTGGCCAGTTTCATTATTGGCAAACATGCTGCTAACCAGAATGGTGTCTGGTCTAAGTGCATCTTTGATCTGCTGGGCTGTGATGATTTGGTCGATTGGCTGGATATAGGTCACTTCAAAGCCAAAGCGTTCCTCCAGATACTGCATGGTATGGAGGACTGCATGGTGTTCAATGGCAGTAGTGATAAGGTGTTTGCCCTTGTCCTGATGGGCCAGAGCATAGCCTTGAATGGCTAAATTATTGGCCTCAGAGCCTCCAGATGTGAAGATTAAGTTATCAGGACGGACCGACAAGATATCAGCTATATCCTGTCGTGCCTGTCTGAGAACCTGATTAGCCTTGCGACCAGCACCGTGGATGCTAGACGGATTGCCATAGATGTCTGCAGCGACTTCCGTCATCCGTTCTAGGGCAGCCGGTGACAGGGCAGTCGTAGCTGCATTATCTAAATAAATCAAGTGTAACTCCTAGTTTTATTTAAGTGGGCTGTTAAATTTGAAAAGTGGGCTCAATGGCTGGTGTTCTTGAATGCGGTGGATAGCGTCAGCAATCAAGTTGCTAGCCGTGATGAAAGCAATATTATTAGGATGTTGTTCCTTGCTGGCAACAGAGTCTGTGACCAAAATTTCCTTGATAGGAGAGTTGTCCAAGAGTTCCGCAGCAGTCCCAGCGAAAAGTCCATGACTGGCAACGGCGTAAATTTCAGTTGCACCACCGTCTTGAACAATTTTGGATGCTTGAGAGAAAGTGCGGCCTGTATTTAGAATATCGTCGACCAGGATGGCTTTCTTCCCAGCAACATCACCGATGATATAGCCTTCGGCACGTTCCGAATCGTCTTGGGCGTAGTCAATGATAGCAATCGGTGCATTCAAAAATTCTGCGATGTTACGAGCGCGCTTGATTCCTGAATTTTTGGGACTAACGATGACCACATCGTCGTTGCAGAGGCCTTTTTCCATGTAGTAGGACGCAAAGAGTGGCTCTGTCAGGAGATTATCCACTGGAATATCAAAGAAACCTTGAATCTGTGATGCGTGTAGGTCCAGGGTCAGAACGCGGTCGACACCGGCTTTTACCAACATATTTGCTACTAGTTTAGCAGTGATTGGTTCGCGTGGAGAGGCTGTGCGGTCTTGACGAGCGTAGCCAAAATACGGCATGACAGCGGTGATGGTGTTGGCAGAGGCACGCTTACAAGCGTCAATCATAATCAAGAGTTCCCACAAGTGATTGTTGACTGGGTAGCTAGTTGATTGGATGATATAGACATCAACACCACGGACTGATTCCTCAATGTTAATCTGGATTTCACCGTCAGAAAATTGACGTGAAGACATTTTTCCAAGAGGAATACCGGCTGATTCTGCAATTTTTTCAGCGATATCACGGTTACTGTTGAGCGAGAATAATTTAATGTTATGTTCACCAAGTGGTTGTACCATTTTGACTAACTCCTTTTTATAACCCTACTTTTTCATAAAAGCAATGAAACATAGATAGATTTATTTTACCAAAAAAACGGACAATTTTCAGTAGTAAAGTCAAAAATCAGCCTTATTGGGCTGATTTTATCTGGGCTGCGGTGCGGGCGACCTTGCTGCTGGCGTATTTGAATTGGATGGATTGTTTTTTTAGGTAGTCGTCAAAGAGGATTTTGCCTTCTTCGGCATCGGCTACTTCAACCTCTAGTTCATAATCATGAATGCCGGCATAGTCATTTTCATCCAGGGCCATGAGACCGATAGAGGTCTCTTTTTCATAGCGTTTGGTGGTCAAGCTACCCCAGACGGCTAGGTTATCAAGAGGGACATCGGTGGCTGAAATGATGTCAGTAATCTGTCCTTTTGGCAGTTGAAAATTGGTCAGCAATTGTCGTGCAGTATCGATGTCTAGAGCTTGATTGTATTCCTGATTGCCAATCTCCTGGGGAATTTTTAGGGTCAGCTCTGCCATGTCCTCAAAGGTCCGAATACGGAGGGAAAATCGGTTACTTTTCATATCTAAATCCGGCGTGTCTATGTAGTGATTGGTCTGCATGACAGGCTGGATATCTGCGAAATCGGGTAGCAGTCGAAGATATTCAGATTTGGTTAATAATGTTTTGTACTCAATTTCCAGATGGTTTTTCATACTGTAAACCCCTTTCATATGGTATAATAATCTTTGTGTTATTCTAATACAATTTATAGGATTTGACAAGAAAGGAGCCGTATGGAGTTTAATTGGGAAGAATTTTTAGACCCCTATATTCAGACTGTCGGGGAGTTGAAAATTAAGCTGCGTGGTATTCGAAAGCAGTACCGCAAGTTTAACCGCCATTCTCCCATTGAATTTGTGACGGGGCGGGTCAAGCCTATCGAGTCTATTCAGGAAAAGATGGCTCTGCGGCATATCAAGCTAGAAAATCTGGCCCAGGACATGCAGGATATTGCCGGTCTGAGGATCATGGTCCAGTTTGTGGATGACATTGAGGAGGTCTTGGCTATTTTGCGCAAGCGCAAGGACATGCAGATTGTCCATGAGCGGGACTATATCAAGTACATGAAAGCATCGGGCTATCGTTCCTATCATGTGGTCGTTGAGTATCCGGTGGATACGATCAATGGCAGCAAGACCGTCCTAGCAGAAATCCAGATTCGAACACTTTCTATGAACTTTTGGGCGACTATTGAACATTCGCTTAATTACAAGTATAAGGGAAATTTCCCTGAGGAAATCAAGAAACGGCTGGAAATTACAGCCAAGATTGCCTACGAACTAGACGAGGAGATGCGTAAAATCCGCAACGACATTCAGGAGGCTCAGGCTCTTTTTGACCCTGCCCACCGCAAGTTGAATGACGGTGTCGGAAATAGTGATGATTCAGATGAAGAATACAGATAGAAAAAAAATCGCTCTGCTCGCCAGCCGAAATCCCAAGAGTGAGGCGGTGTCCAAGGAACTTTGGACCAAGCTCAAAGAGGCGAATTTTATCCTGACACCCAAGAATCCAGATATTGTCATTTCTATTGGTGGAGATGGCATGCTCCTGTCGGCCTTTCATAAGTATGAGAAACTCATCGATAGGGTCCGCTTTGTCGGTATTCATACGGGGCATCTGGGTTTTTACACGGATTATCGGGATTTTGAAGTGGACAAGCTAGTAGAGAATTTGAAGTTGGACAGGGGAGCTCGTGTTTCCTATCCCATTCTTAATGTCAAGGTCAAACTCAATGATGGCCGGGTAATCACGGCGCGCGCCCTCAATGAGGCGACTATAAAGCGCCTGACCAAGACCATGGTGGCTGATATTATCATCAACCATGTTCCCTTCGAGCGTTTTCGTGGGGATGGCATATCGGTATCGACACCGACTGGCTCAACGGCCTACAATAAGTCGCTGGGGGGCGCTGTCCTTCATCCGACTATTGAGGCTCTGCAGATTGCAGAAGTGGCCAGTCTGAACAATCGGGTCTACCGGACGCTGGGGTCATCAGTCGTAGTACCGAAAAAGGACAAGATTGTTATCGAGCCCCAGCATGATGACCGCTATTCTATTGCAGTGGACAATAAGACCTATGTCTACGACAATATTAAGAGCATTGAATACCAGATTGACAATAGTAAAATCCATTTTGTCGCATCGCCCAGCCATACTAGCTTTTGGAATCGGGTCAAAGATGCCTTTATCGGCGAGGTGGAGTAATGCGGTTTGAATTTATAGCCGACCAGCACACCAAAATCAAGACCTTCCTGAAGAAACACGGGGTGTCCAAGGGATTGCTGGCTAAAATCAAGTACACTGGTGGTGCTATTTTGGTTAACGACCAGCCACAGAATGCTACTTACTTGCTTGATATTGGCGATAGAGTTACAATTGATATACCAGCTGAAGCGGATTTGACAGGTAGTTTGGAACCTATTTCCTTTCCCCTGGACATTGTCTACGAGGATGACCATTTTTTAGCTATCAATAAGCCGGTTGGCTATGCCTCCATTCCTAGCAGTCTTCATTCGTCGACCATTGCCAACTTTGTCAAGGGTTACTTGGTCGAGCAGGACTATGAAAACAAGCAGGTCCACATAGTGACTCGTCTGGATAGGGATACGTCTGGGGTCATGCTCTTTGCTAAGCACGGCTATGCCCATGCCCGCCTAGACAAGCAGTTGCAGGCCAAGCTGATTCACAAACGCTATTATGCCCTAGTTAAGGGGGGAGGTGTTTTGGAACAGGAAGGGGATATTATTGCTCCGATTGGTCGACCGGAAGATAGTATTATTACCCGTTGTGTGACTAAGACGGGTAAATATGCCCACACTTCCTATAAGGTGGTCCAGTCCTGGGGAGACATTCACCTGGTAGACATTCAGTTGCACACTGGTCGAACCCACCAGATTCGTGTCCATTTTTCCCACATTGGATTTCCTTTGCTTGGGGATGATATGTATGGTGGCAGTTTAGAATGTGGTATTCAACGTCAGGCCTTGCATTGTCACAATTTGGCTTTTGACAATCCTTTCTCAGCCCAAAGGATTGACTTGGAAGCTCCACTTCCAGACGATTTTCAGGCTGTTATTACATCGTTAACTAATAAATAATATTTAAAAGGAGAATTTAAATGGAAATTCGGAATTTATTTGGTGAAATGAAGCAAAAAATTGTAGGTAAAAAACTACGTATTGTTTTCCCAGAAGGTACAGATGAGCGCGTCGTGCGTGCAGCAGCTCGTTTGAAATTTGAAGGTTTGGTAGAGCCTATCATCCTTGGTGTGCCGGAAGATGTTCATACTTTGTTGACAGACTTTGGTTTCTCAAACCCTGGGATCACAGTTATTGATCCTAACAATTACGCAAACTTCGATGCCATGAAGCATGAATTTGTTACTCTTCGTAAAGGTAAAGTTGACGAAGAACAGGCCGATGAAATTTTGCGTGATGTCAACTACTTTGGTGTGATGTTGGTGCAAATGGGGTTAGCAGAAGGGATGGTTTCTGGTGCGATCCACTCAACAGCAGATACTGTACGTCCTGCCCTTCAAATTATTAAGACAAAACCAGGTGTAAAACGTACTTCAGGTGTCTTCTTGATGGTTAAAGACCAGCACAAGTTTGTCTTTGGAGACTGTGCAATTAACATTGAACCAGATGCAGAAACCTTGGCTGAGATTGCCATCCAATCAGCAGAAACGGCTAAGACATTTGGAATCGATCCAAAAGTGGCTATGATTTCATACTCAACAAAAGGGTCAGGTTCAGGTCCACGTGTTGATAAGGTAGTGGAAGCAACTCGCTTGGCTCAGGAACTTCGTCCAGATCTATTGATTGATGGAGAATTGCAGATGGATGCTGCCCTGGTTCCAGATACAGCTCGTTTGAAAGCACCTGGAAGTCCAGTAGCAGGTCAAGCCAATGTCTTTGTCTTCCCGGCTATTGAAGCAGGCAACATTACTTACAAAGTAGTTGAACGTCTTGGAGGCTACGAAGCGGTTGGTCCTGTTTTGCAAGGTTTGAACAAACCAGTAAATGACCTGTCTCGCGGTTGTAGTTCAGAAGACGTCTACAAACTAGGTATCATCACAGCAGCTCAGGCTGTAGACGCTTTGTAAGCTTATGACATTTATCCTACGATATGTCAGGGATTACCTGAAAGAAGTTACGCTGGCTCCTCTCTTCAAACTGTTGGAGGCCTGCTTTGAACTCCTTGTTCCCTTGGCTATTGCCCATATCGTTGATACAATTATTCCACATGGCAATCAGGGGGACCTGGTTGCTATGCTTTTACTCCTGACAGGGTTGGCAATTGTGGGAGTTCTAGTATCTATTTTAGGGCAATATTATTCAGCCAAGGCAGCAGTTGGGGTGACCAAGCAGTTGACAGAGGACCTGTTTGAAAAAGTCTTATCTTTGCCGCAAGCTAGTCAGGATACTTTGTCCCGCTCATCAATTTTGACGCGCTTGACCAGTGATACCTTGCAGATTCAAGCAGGAATCAATATTTTCTTGCGCCTGTTTCTACGGGCTCCGATTGTGGTCTTTGGTGCTCTCTTCATGGCCTTCTATATCAGTCCTAGCCTTTCTCTCTATTTTCTGGGGATGATTGCTGTTTTGCTGGTGATTGTGGCAGGTATTACGGCGGCTGTCAGCCGCTATCTCTTATCGATTCGTAGAGATTTGGACAGCTTGGTAGGGCAGGTGCGTGAAACGGTTACGGGCTGGCGGGTCATTCGTGCCTTTGGCCAGGTAGCGAGAGAAGTTGCTCATTTTCAAGCCCTCAATCTGGCCTATAAAAATAGACAGTTACAGGCTGGTTACTGGTCTAGCCTGCTGTCGCCACTGACTTTTCTGGTGGTTAATGCGACCTTGATGATTTTGATTTGGCAAGGAAATCTAGCCATTTCTAACAATCTGCTAGAGCAAGGGATGCTGGTTGCCCTAATCAATTATCTCCTGCAAATCTTGGCGGAGCTGGTCAAGATGGTCATGGTTGTCTCATCTATCAACCAGTCTTATATCGCTGGTCAACGGATTCAGGAAATTTTCAAGCAAGAATCCGAAGACCTGGAAGGCACTCTGCCAGTCCTGCAAGCCAATGACCCAGCTGATGTTTTTGCACTATACAAGCTGGATTTTGCCTATCCCAATGCTGCTGAACAGGCCCTGTCAGGAATTTCTATTCATATAAAGAAAGGCCAGTTTATCGGCATCATCGGTGGTACGGGTGCTGGTAAGACGACCTTGGTCAATCTCTTACAGGCCTTTTATCCGATGCCAGCTAGTCAATTGATGCACTTTATTGATGGAAAGAGTCCTGTGAATCTCAGAACCTGGCGGGCTAATTGTGCCACCGTTGCCCAGCAGGCCCAGCTCTTTGCTGGAACAGTCCGCTCAAATCTTACCTTGGGACTGGCTGATAGTTCCGAAGAACGCATTTGGTGGGCCCTGAAGATTGCTCAGGCGGATGGATTTGTGGCAGAAAAGGGCGGTTTGGATAGTCCTGTAGCAGCCTTTGGGAAGAATTTTTCCGGTGGACAACGGCAACGGCTGACCATTGCGCGTGCTCTCTTGAAAGAAGCACCTGTTTTGATTTTGGATGATGCGACGTCGGCCCTGGATTATCTGACAGAGAGCCGTCTCTTGCAGGCTATCAAGGAGGAATTGCCTGACCAAACCTTGATTATGGTGTCTCAACGGACCAATAGCCTGAAGACGGCGGATCAAATTTTGGTGCTGGACCAGGGACAGCAGGTGGGGCTAGGTCGTCATCAAGACTTGCTAGAAAGCTCTGCTATTTACCGTGAAATTGACCAATCCCAGCATGGAGAGGAGAGCAGCCATGAAGAAAACTAGTCTGCATCAATTGACGGGACTGGTCCTAAAACAGCCCATTCGTCTGACTCTGCTCTTGCTGGCGACACTGGCTCAGGTCCTTCTGACCGTCTATCTTCCTATCCTTATCGGTCAGGCAGTCGACGCGGTCTTGGTAGCAGATAGCCAGGTCTTGCTGGAGATTCTGTTGCAGATGTTTGTCGTCATTCTGGCCAATGGCCTGGTCCAGTGGTATCTGCCCTTGGTCACCAATCGCCTGGTCTATGAAATGGTGGCAGACTTGCGGGAGCAGGTCTATGTCAAATTGCACCAGTTGCCCCTTTCCTATCTGGATAGGCAGTCAACGGGGGACTTGGTTGCACGATTTTCCAGTGATAGTGAACAGCTGACTAACGGTCTTTTGATGGTCTTCAACCAGTTTTTCGCTGGAATTTTGACCATTCTCTTGACCATTTTTACCATGGCAGGTTTGGATCTTGTCATGATGCTTTTGGTTGTTGCCTTGACCCCACTGTCTCTTTTTGTGGCGCGTTTTATTGCAAAGAAGAGCTATACTTACTACAGTCGCCAGACCCAGGCGCGTGGGCAGCAAGCTCAGCTCTTAGAGGAGACCATTAGCCAGCTCAGTCTGGTGCAGGCCTTCAATGCCCAAGACCAGTTTAAGAAGCAGTTCCAGCAGGTCAATGGCGACTACGCTCATTATTTGCAGAAAGCAATATTTGCTTCGTCTACGGTTAATCCGACTACCCGATTTGTCAATGCCTTGATTTATGCGCTTTTGACAGGTCTTGGAGCACTTCGCATCATGCAGGGGACCTTTACAGTCGGCTCTCTGACCACCTTTCTCAACTATGCCAGCCAGTACAGCAAGCCTTTTAACGATATTTCTTCTGTCCTATCGGAATTGCAGAGCGCTTTAGCTTGTGCAGACAGGCTCTTTGCCCTTGTTAATCTAGCTAGCGAAGAGGATAGGGCAGAGCGGACAATTGACTCGGATCAGTTGCAGGGGGCTATTTCCTTTGAAAATGTATCTTTCTCTTATCAGCCTGAAAAATCGCTCATTGAGGACCTGACGATTGATGTTACCTCTGGTCAAAAGGTGGCTATCGTTGGTCCGACTGGCGCAGGGAAATCGACCATGATTAATCTGCTCATGCGTTTTTACGATGTCAATGCTGGCCAGATTGTCCTGGACGGTGTGCCTATTTCCCAATACAGCCGAGAGGATTTGCGGCGGCAGATTGGCATGGTTCTCCAAGAAACCTGGATAAAATCAGGAACTATCCATGAAAATATTGCCTATGGATATCCTCATGCGACTAGGGAATGGGTTATCGAGGTGGCCAAGGCAGCCAATGCGGATTTCTTTATTCGTCAATTGCCCCAAGGTTATGATACTGTCCTGACAGATGGTGGCGCCTCTCTATCACAGGGTCAACGGCAATTGCTGTCGATTGCGCGCGTTTTTGTCAAAATCCCTAAAATCTTAATTTTGGATGAGGCGACCTCGTCGATTGACACACGGACGGAGTTATTGGTTCAAGAAGCCTTTGCCAAATTGATGCAGGGACGGACCAGCTTTATCATTGCCCATCGCCTATCAACCATCCAATCAGCTGACTTGATTTTGGTCATAGTAGATGGAAAAATTGTCGAACAAGGCAATCATAGGGAATTGATGGATGCGCAAGGTTTTTATTACCAGATGCAGATGAGCCAGCAGGCTGCTGAACAGTAGGTAAGTAACATTTCATTCTACAGACAGGGAGTTAGTAACAGCTAGCTCCCTGTCTTTGTGCTATACTAGAATTATGTTAGATTTGAAAGAATATGGAATTGACATGTGGTCAGAAGAGAAGATTGTCGCCTTTCGCAAGGCTCTTCTTGATTGGTATGATGAGCACAAACGAGACCTGCCTTGGCGACGAACATCGGATCCCTACGCCATTTGGGTGTCGGAGATTATGTTGCAACAGACGCGTGTGGATACGGTTATTCCTTACTATGAGCGCTTTCTCCACCATCTGCCGACTATCAGAGACTTGGCAGAGGCACCGGAAGAAGTCATTCTCAAATTGTGGGAAGGGTTGGGCTATTATTCTCGTGTCCGCAATATGCAAAAAGCGGCCCAAGATATGGTTGAACGGTTCGATGGTTCCTTTCCCAAGACACACGCAGAAATTTCCAGTCTAAAAGGCATTGGTCCCTACACAGCTGGTGCTATTTCTAGCATTGCCTTCGGTTTGCCGGAGCCTGCGGTAGACGGCAACGTCATGCGCGTGCTCAGCCGTTTGTTTGAAGTGGATTATGACATTGGTCTCCCTGCGAATCGCAAGATTTTTCAAGCCATGATGGACATCTTGATTGACCCAGCTAGACCGGGAGACTTTAATCAAGCCCTGATGGATTTGGGTTCAGATATTGAGGCGCCTGCCAATCCACGGCCAGAAGAAAGTCCCGTGAAGGACTTTAGTGCAGCCTATCTCAATGGCACAATGGACAAATATCCTATCAAGGTACCCAAGAAAAAGCCTGTCCCAGTCGCCTATCAAGGCTTTCTCATTCGCAATCAGGATAATCAATTTCTCCTTGAGAAAAATACCGACGCTGGACTCTTATCAGGATTTTGGTCTTTTCCGCTTTTGGAAAAAGGGGCTATCCTAGCCAAACAAGTTTCCTTGTTTGAAGTGGCAGAAGAGCCGGAGCAGCCTGATATGAAGCTGCGCTTTACAGAAGAATATGGTCTGACTATTGACTGGCAGGAGCAAGAATTTGAGACCATTCAGCATATTTTCAGCCACCGCAAATGGCAGATTGAGTTGATAGAAGGAGTGGCAAGTCAGTCGGAATTACCAGCTAATCGTGAATTAAAATGGGTTTCGGTTGAAGATTTTCATACCTATCCCTTTGCCAAGCCACAGCAGAAAATGTGGGATGAATTTAACAAAAATTTTAAAAAATAAGTTTGTTTTTTGCACACAATTATTTGAATTTATTTTGAAAAAGTGTTATATTAACATTGTAGATAGAAAGATGATTTCATTTATTCTTTCGCAAACTAGCTATTGCCCCCTAAGGCAGTAACTAGAGGAAGGTCTGCTTCAGTTCCACCCATCTATTTATGATATTCTTTATTCACAACCTTATTTTCATTGGCTTGCTGCCCGTTCAAACTTGGGAAATACCGACCTGGTATTTCCAGAGAAGATCGTCAGTCATTGATTGATTTTCGGATATTATATTTAGAACACTGTAAAAAATAAAGCAATCTCCACACTTTAGACAATTGAAAATTAATAGAAAATGGGTAGCAATCGAAGCATATTAGTTTTTAATCATTAACTTCTGGAGTCGGACCTTCCTGATAATAACCACTAACCGAGTTTCAAACGAAGCTCGGTTTTTGAGTTTATAGGTTCTTCCAACCACAAGTCATTGATTGGGTTAGTGACCGAGCAGAAGCGGTTGTGATAGTGATTGGATGAATGAATTTCTACACCAATTGTCAGAAGCTTATCAGATGACTACATTATTCTAGTCATGGACAATGCCATCTGGCATAAATCTCAGACATTGAATATCCCTGAGAATATAGAATTTACCTTTATTCCACCTTACACACCAGAGATGAACCCTATTGAGCAAGTCTGGGCCGAAATCCGCAAACGTGGTTTCAAGAATAAGATATTTAGAAGCTTGAATGAGGTTATTGATAAACTTCAAGAGGTTATTCAAAACCTATCTCCTTCTCAACTCAAATCAATTGTACGTAGAGATTGGAGTTTGGCTATTTTTGATTTTAGTTGAGTATAAATATGTCCATAGTGATGACTTTAACACGATTTCTAGCTTGTCTGGAATAGCGCAGGAAGTGATTTCTGATTGTGGCTTGTGTGCGTCCGTCAAGGATTGTAATGACCTTTAGCAAGTCAAAATCCTGAGCGATGAAACTCATTTTTCCTTTCTTGAAACCAGCTCATATTTTCAGGCAACCAATTCCAGTCGGTTTTAAATTGGAACTCATTTAGCTTACGAATGACAGTTGAGGTAGAGAGAGGGCAAGACGCTTAGCGATGTCGGTCATAGACTGTTTTTCAATGAGAGGTTGAGCTATTTTCTGGTGAACAATGGTTGAGATTTGGTGGTTTTTCTAGATCAGAGAGGTTTCTGCGACAGCCATTTTTCCGCAATTTTTACAGCGGAAACGGCGCTTTCTCAAGCGGATAAGCAGAGGGTATCCAGCAGATTCTAAGTAGGGAGTTTTAGAGGTTTTCTGGAAATCGTATTTAGTCATTTGACCATGACAAGAGTGGTATTTAGGAGCTGAATAATCCAGTTTGGCAAGAATTTCCTTGTGAGAAGTGCAGTCCTCATAATCCAAAATAGTGATGTTGGGGTCTTTCGTTCCCAGTAAGTTTGTGATACTATCCTCGCTTTATTATTTCTGGGCTCGGGGATAAACAGTCACTTCCCTGACTATTTATCTATTCCATATGATTCCTTTTTAATGATGGTTTAGACGCTTTTCATTTTAGGTCATGTGGGACTTTTTTTCTATACTCAAAAAGGCTCCATAATCTCCATAGGGGATTTACCCACTACAGTCTTATAGAGCCCAGTTTTGTGGGTGGTTTTTGGTGTGTAGTAACGGGATGTCAATTTATTCATTCAGAAAATATAGAGCGTTTTCATTTTTTGTGATATAATAATCATAGTAAAAAGTGAGGAAAAGCCAATGACAGAGATTGATTATGGAAAAGTTACCGGTCTAGTTCATTCTACCGAAAGTTTTGGTTCAGTTGATGGACCTGGTGTTCGCTTTGTGGTCTTCATGCAAGGCTGTCACATGCGTTGCCAGTATTGTCACAATCCTGATACCTGGGATTTGGTTAACCCGGCAGCAACCGAGCGTACTGCTGAGGATGTCCTAAAAGAAGCTCTGCGTTTTCGGATGTTCTGGGGCAAGGAAGGGGGGATTACGGTGTCTGGTGGTGAAGCGACCATTCAGATTGATTTCTTGATTGCTCTCTTTACCCTGGCAAAAGAAAAAGGCATCCATACGACTTTAGATACCTGTGCCCTGACCTTCCGTTCGACTGAGCGTTATTTGGAAAAATACAACCGTCTCATGGAAGTGACCGACTTGGTGCTCTTAGATATCAAGGAAATCAATCCTGACCAGCATCGTATTGTTACAGGTCATAGTAATAAAACTATTTTAGAGTGTGCTCGTTACCTATCGGATATTGGCAAGCCTGTTTGGATTCGACATGTCTTGGTACCTGGATTGACAGACCGAGATGAGGACCTGGTTGAGTTGGGCAAATTTGTTAAAACCTTGAACAATGTCGAGCGCTTTGAAGTTCTGCCTTATCACAATTTAGGTGAATTTAAGTGGAGAGAGTTGGGGAGACCTTACCCGCTGGAGGGGACAAAACCGCCGACTAGGGCGCGTGTGGAAAATGCAAAGACCTTGATGGAGACGGAGTCTTATCAGGATTATTTGAATCGGATTAGAGGATGATTGAGAAAGATAGTTTTATTCAGAACAAAGAAAACTTCGCTATATTTTCTGTGGTTAGCCTTCTTTTGATGACCTTGCTGAGTGGTTGGATTGTTTTTGATAAGATGGAATCCCCAGCTGTTGATAGTGGTCTGACACAGAAGCAGAGGACTATCAATCAAATGATGGAAGGTATGACTATAGAGGATAAGATTGGTCAATTATTTTTAGGGCATATTCCTGAGCAAGAGGCTGAACAGATTGTTGGGGCCTATTATCTAGGAGGTTATATGCTGGAATCCAAAGATGTAGAAGGTAAGTCGCTGAGTCAGCTAAAAAAAGACTTGGCAAGCTATCAAAAAGCCTCCAATATCCCCTTGCTTTTGGCTTCCAATGAGGAGGGAGGAGCTGTTAGTCAAATTAGTCCAATCTTGAAAGAACCTTTTGCATCACCGATGGAAATGTATGATGAGGGAGGTTTGGATGCTGTCCTGGAGGGAGCAAAATCCAAGGTTTCGGTTCTAAAGGATTTAGGTATTTCAGCGGGCTTTTTCCCGATTGCTGATGTTGTAACCAATCCCAGTTCACCCATTTATGAACGGACACTAGGCCAGGATGCCATGACAACATCTGACTACGTTCGTGAGGTCGTCACATTGCTCAAGGAAGAAAATTTTCTATCTACCTTGAAGCATTTCCCTGGTTCGAGTGAGACGGGTGATGCGATTACGGGGCTGGTCTATGATGACCGTCCTGTAGATGAATTGAGAAAGCAGGATTTCTTACCGTTTGAGGCAGGGATTGAAGCAGGAGCGGACTCAGTCATGGTCAGTCACATTATTCTGACTGCTGTTTCGGACCAACCGTCTTCTATATCACCTGAGGTGATGGCTATTTTACGTCAGGAGCTGGGCTTTGAAGGGGTTATTTTGACAGATGATTTTGATAAATTGGGTTTGTCAGAATTTCTTGATCAAAATGAAGCAGCCCTTCAGGCAATCGAGGCGGGGGCTGATATGATTTTGTCTTCTAACTTTACGAGTCAGATTCCCTATCTTTTGGACCAGGTAAAAAGAGGAAAACTAAGCGAGGACCGCATTGAGCAATCAGTGGAACGGATTTTGGGGATGAAATACGATTTAGGTTTGATAAAATAAAAGAGGTTAGGTATCTGTCGAACCTCTTATTTCGTTTGGTAGACCAATCGGGTCCTGATGCCGTCCACATCGACAAAGACGACTTCTTGGGTGGCAAGGTGCAGGTCAAGTCCTGCGGTCTGGGCACGTTTAATGGTGGCTTGGAAGGCTTGGATGTCTGTATAGACTAGAGTGTAGTAGGCAAGTCCCGGCATGCCTTCAGTTCGTGTTTGAAGATTTTTTCCTCCCCATTCGTTGACAGCTAGGTGGTGATGGTAGTTACCTGAGGCTAGCCAGGCTGCAGATGGGACCGAGAATTTATCCTCAACAGCTAGGACTTCTTGGTAGAATCGGCTAGAAGCGGCGCTTTCTCGGACAGATAGATGGACATGACCCATGCGACTGCCAGCTGGCACCTGATAGGCTGCGTCAGCTTTTTTCCCTAAAGCATAGATCGTTTCTGCATCCATAGGCTCAGTGATACCAACAATTCATCCATCTGGGCGGACATCCCAAGAGTCTTGCGGGAGGTCGCGGTAAATTTCGATGCCGTTGCCTTCGGTGTCGGCTAGGTAAATGGCTTCGCTGTAACCGTGGTCGCTGGCGCCTTGGAGGGGAATCTTATTGTCGATAAAGTGGCGGAAGATGGTCCCAAGGTCCTCGCGGCTAGGTAGAACAATGGCCAAGTGGTAGAGTCCGTAGCTTTGGCTGACCTCGCCTTCCTGCTCTGTTTGAATCAGGCGGACAAGGGTGGTCTGTCCGACACCAAGATCAATCTGGTTTTGACTTTCCGTCAAAATTTGCAGGCCCAGTACCTGTTGGTAAAACAGGCTTTGGAGTTCCAGATTGCGGACGTTGAGGGCGACGTAGCCCAGTTCAAATTTGGAATTGTACATGGGAATACCTAGCTTTCTGATACAATTTATAGGAATTTTCGAGTTACTTAGTATCTTTTGGTGAAGTAATGTGTGACGAATAGACTTTTGAAAATTGATTTTTATCTCATAGCTTTCTCAACAAGTGCGCTATCTACGATTTGGATAAAGTGTGTAATTCTATCTTCAGCATTAAAATCGTAAATATGGACAAAGTCTGCTTGGAAGGATTTCTGAGTAAGGTTGTAGGTTCCCTTGTAGTAGCCATAAACCATGACACGGTTTCCTGAAAAGGCGTAATCAACAGGTGTGGCACTATAATTGGTCCATTCAGAACCTAGTCTTGCATGGACGTTTTCAATCACTGCATCTGGACCGATATAGGTACCAGCATAGGGAAAGCCTGCAGCTTCTGTCCAAGAGATATCAGCAGCCAAATGGCTCTTGAAATCTTCTATTCGACCTTGAGCAGTAGCTAGATAAGTCTCTTCTAAAATATTTTTATATAATTGATTTTTTGACATAGGTATTTTCTTTTCTATTGAGCAACTGCCTCTTGGAAATTTTTTTCCAAATCGTCTACTGTGCGAACTTGGTTAATAAGATTAAAGAAGTTTCCGTCTTTTTCAAGTAACAAGGTTGGGAAAGAGGTTACCCCCATTTCATAAGCCTTGATAAAGTCTGGGTGTAGATTTTCTGGTTGTTTCAAGATGCTTGATAGTTCTTCCATAGCTTTTGTAGGTAGCTGATAGCTACCGATTAGGCTGGTGTAACTGTCTGCTTGACTGAGGTCTAACCCATCTTCAAAAAATAAGGCTTGAATATCTAAAGTTAGCTGAGTATGATTATGTGTCTCAACATAGTTTTTCAAGACTGAGTAGGCTCTAGCAGGACCAAGTGAATCCATGATAAAGTTCGTATCCTTAAACAATTGATTGTAGTTATCGCCAAAAGACATTTGGTAATAGCTTTCGATTTGTTTGTTGATGGATTGGGCCTGCTTAAAATCAGCCATTTTCTTTTTATTATCGCCGACAAACAAGCCTCCGTTAATGACCTCTATTTCTATGTCAGGATGGTCTTGCATGAATTTTGTGAAAATGTGGTTAAAGCCGTAGGTCCAACCACAATAAGCATCGATGATGTAATATAGTTTCATTTTAATCTTCTTTCATCTTATTTTCTTGGTTTTTGATTAGAATTTAGCACTGCTATTGGAAGTTTTGGAATCTTCCTCGATTGGCACAACAACATCCTAGAGTTCTGCAATTTTATCAACTTCAACTCGATAAAGGTCATAGAAGGATGTAGATTGACCTGTAGAATCTAAGCTTCTAACAAAGCTTGAGCTTGCGCTTGCAGACCGGAGATGGCTTCCTCTGACAATACCAACTGACCAGTTCCCCAGGCTTCTGGGTTGACAGTTGTACCTGTAAACTCACCTACAACTTGCATACGAACAAATGGTAGTAGTGCATGATAACTAGCGAACATTTGGTCATGACCAGCGCTGGCAACAGATGATACGGTAACGATTTTGTCTTGAAGGGCAGATGGACCACGAGTATCTGACAAGTCAAGGGCACGGCTGAGCCAGTCAATCAAGTTCTTCACAGTACCTGGAATAGCAAAGTTGTAAACTGGTGAGAAAATCCAAATAGCATCTGCAGCCATAATCGCATCGCGTGCAGCTTGGACAGCTGGCAAGACTGGTGTTTCAAGATCTTGGTTCATTAGCGGGATTTCTTTATAGTTAAGATAAGATACAGTTGCTTGACCTTCTAAGATGCTTTCAGCTTGTTTAGCCATTTGGTGGTTGAATGAACCTTCACGTAGTGAACCGACGATAAATAGAATGTTTTTCATGATGTTATACCTCTAATAACAATTTTTTCTTCCCTGCTCTCGCAGTTTATGGTATTATTGTAACAGGTACTAAAAATAAAACAAGTACGTTTTTTTTGAATAGTCACTATCTTTTTGTGAAGTAATGTGTAGTATCAAGGGAAAATAAAGGAGAAATTATGGCAACTTTCACACACCATACAGTTCCGGAGTGTCCTTTTGTGACCACTCAGAGTGTCTTATCTGGGAAATGGAGTATGTTATTACTACATCATATCGAAGAAGGTCCCATTCGGTTTAATGAATTGCACCGTCGATTGACAGGGATTTCCCAAGCAACCTTGACCAAGCAGTTGCGCCAGCTAGAAGATGATGGTTTAATCATTCGGAAGGTTTATGCACAGGTTCCGCCAAAAGTGGAATATGAACTGAGCGAGATTGGTCAGGAATTCAAGATGGTTCTTCAACAAATTGAAGTCTTTGGTGATAAATACATCAACTTTGTTAAATCAAAAAAATCTGAATGAGTTCGTATCTCATTCAGATTTTTGTCTTTTATAGTTCGTCATCCTTAACGGCTTCTAGCCAGCTAGCAGCAGCCTTGGCTGTATTTTCAAGGGCACCTTCTTTGAACGGTGATTGGAGGTTTGCGGCTTCAACCACTTGCAAGAAGGACTTGGTGCCACCCAAATCACAGATGCGGATGTAGTCTTCCCAAGCTGTTTCATCGTGGTCCACCTGTGTGCGTTTCCAGAATTGAAGGGCACAAACTTGGGCCAAGGTGTAGTCAATGTAGTAGAATGGGCTAGCAAAGATGTGCCCTTGACGATACCAGAAAATACCACGGTTGAGGGCTTCTGACTCCGAATAATCACGGTCTGGCAAGTAGAGGTCTTGGAGTTTTTTCCAAGTCGCCTTTCGTTCAGCTGGAGTCATCTCTGGGTGTTCATAGACTTCGTGCTGGAAGTGATCCACCAAGACACCGTAAGGCAAGAAGAGAAGGGCACTTGCCAAGTGAGTAAATTTATATTTATCGACTTGTTCCTTGAAGAAACGGTCCATCCAAGGCCAGGTCATAAATTCCATAGACATGGAGTGGATTTCACAGGTTTCATAGGTTGGCCAAACAACTTCTGGACTTTGAATCCAACGCGAACGATAGACTTGGAAGGCGTGACCTGCTTCGTGGGTCAAGACATCAATATCACCGCTGGTTCCATTGAAGTTGGAGAAGATGAATGGGCTCTTGAAGTCAGGGATATAGGTACAGTAGCCACCGCTGTTTTTGCCTGGTTTTGCGACCAAGTCTAAGAGTTCATGCTCAATCATGAAATCGAAGAATTCGCCTGTTTCTGCGGACAATTCGCGGTACATGTCTTGGGCTTGGCTGACGATAAAATCAGGGTCACCTTGTGGGACTGCATTTCCGTCCAAGAACTCAAGATTGAGGTCGTAGTGTTTGAGGCTTGGAACTTGCAGGCGATTGGCTTGGCGTTGACGCAGATTTTGTACAATCGGTACGATGTGTTTGAGGATTTCCTCACGGTACACCTTGACCATGTCACGATTGTAATCGAAACGGTTCATCTTGAGGTAACCGTATTCCACATAGTCCTTGAAGCCAAGTTTGTGGGCGATTTCTGTGCGGACTTTGACCAATTCATCGTAAACGCGGTCGAAATCAGCTTCCTTGCTTTCAAAGAAGGCAGTTGTAGCAGCAGAAGCAGCCTTGCGGACTTCACGGTCGGTTGATTGACCAAATGACCCCATTTGTGCCAGGTTGTAAGTCTGTCCTTGGAAATCAATCTCCGCACCCGCAATCAGTTTGCTGTACTCATCAGATAATTCATTTTCTTTTTGCAGTAATGGAATGACGTCTGATGAGAATGTCTTGAGCTTATTCTCAGCCTGCATGAAGAAGGTTTTAGGCAAGATGTCTGACAACTCTTCCTTGTAAGGGGTCTGGACAATGACACGGTAGTAGTTGGTGGTCAATTCTTCAAAAAGTGGAGAATACTCATTCCAAAACTTGGTTTCTTCATTGTAAAACTCATCATTCATGTCAATAGTATGACGGATCATCCAGAGGTTGTACTGGGTATCGATCAAGTTGAGTAATTTGGTAACGTCTGTCACAAGTGTACGAGTTGTTTCCAAGTCACTTGCCTGAGCCAACTGGTCTGTCAGGTCAGTAAATTGAGCCTTGATGGCTTCATAATCGGGACGGACATAGGTATAGTCTGAAAATTTCATATGATTCTCCTTTTGTATTGCTACCTTCTATCTTACTCTTTTTGAAAACGTTTGGCAAATCTAGTCAACGATTGTTTGTTTAAATATGCTTTCTTTTTTCTCTTGATCTATTGCGTGAAAGTATGCGTAGAGAATATCTAACATGATCAATAACGGGATTTGTGGTGAAATACGATTGCCATAATTTAGATTACGAACAGAGGCAACAGGGATTATCGTTTCAATTGGTGTTGTTTCAAATTCTCTAGTTGTTAGAAGAGCTGTCTGAATGCCACGGCTTGCCGCCAAAGTCAAATGATCGATAATATCTTCTGTGTGACCCGACAAAGAAAGTCCGATGACAAGACAGTTGGGGTCTAAGATATTTGTCGTCCATATGAGATTATTGCGGTCAGTTATGGCATCACAGACAACTCCCAGGCGCATGAAACGGGACTTAATCTCCATGGCAACAAGACCTGAACTGCCGGTGCCGTAGAAATAAACCCGCTTGCTTTGGTCAATCAGGTGGGCAATTTCTTGTAATTTTACTTCATCAATCAGTTGGTTGGTTGCTGTTAGTATCTCATCGTAATCAATCAACACTTTTTTGGTCAAGTTGTTTTTTACATGTTCAAGCTGCTCGTCTAATTGTAGTTTCTGATTTTGAAAGGCGAAGACGAATTCACGATAACCTGAGAATCCACATTTTTTGGCAAATCGGGTTAGAGCTGAAGGAGAGATATGTAGTTTTTGGGTTACAATTTCTAATCTTAGGTCCATTGTTTTGGTATCCAGGGCAATAAAATAGGCTGCAATGTCCTTCTCCAGTCTGGTCATTTGCTCTAAATTGTTATCGATAATCGCAATGATATTCTGTTCAGCTTTCATAGTAGTTCCCTGTAATAATATAGTATATTTCTATTATACCATAAAAACGATTCTTTCTGCCATTTGTGATATAATGTTAAATAGTAAAGGGAATGTATGACCATGTATATTGAAATGATTGATGAAACAGGGCAGGTTTCTGCTCAGATGCAAGAGCAGATTACAGACTTGCTCCAATTTGCGGCGGAGAAAATCGGCAAGCAAAACAAGGAAATGGCTGTGACCTTTGTGGATAATGCGCGTGTCCATGAAGTGAATTTAGAGTACCGGGGGATTGACCGTCCGACGGATGTAGTCAGCCTAGAGTACAAGCCGGAGCAGGAGATTGTCTTTGATGAGGAAGATTTGCTGGACAATCCTGAATTGGCTGAGATGATGGAAGATTTTGATGCCTACATCGGTGAGCTCTTTATTTCCATTGACAAGGCGCGTGAGCAGGCAGAGGACTACGGCCATAGTTTTGACCGCGAAATGGGCTTTTTGGCTGTGCACGGCTTCCTCCATATCAACGGCTATGATCACTACACGCCTGAGGAAGAGGCGGAGATGTTTGGTTTGCAAGAAGAGATTTTGACGGCTTATGGACTTACGAGAGAATAATTCAAAGAAACGCTGGAAGAATCAGAATCTGGTAGCCAGTATGGATTTTGCGGTTTCCGGCTTGATAACGGCCTTTAAGGAAGAGCGCAATATGAAAAAGCATGCGGCAACGGCCTTTTTGGTGGTCTTGGCTGGCTTGATTTTTCAGGTATCGGCTACAGAATGGCTCTTTCTCCTGCTCAGCATTAGCCTGGTGATTGCCTTCGAAATCATGAATTCGGCTATTGAAAGCGTGGTGGATTTGGCCTCGGACTATCATTTTCACATTTTGGCCAAGAATGCCAAGGATATGGCGGCAGGAGCGGTCCTTTTTGTCTCAGGCTTTGCCCTTTTGACAGGATTGATTATTTTTATCCCTAAGATTTGGGATTTGATTTTTTAGGAAAATAAGGAGAATCTATGACTTTCAAGTCAGGTTTTGTGGCGATTTTGGGTCGTCCAAATGTGGGGAAATCGACTTTTCTCAACTATGTAATGGGGCAAAAAATTGCTATCATGAGCGACAAGGCTCAGACAACCCGTAACAAGATTATGGGGATTTATACAACAGACGAGGAACAAATTGTCTTTATCGACACGCCAGGTATTCACAAGCCAAAGACGGCCTTGGGAGACTTCATGGTTGAGTCTGCTTACAGCACCTTGCGTGAGGTGGATACGGTCATCTTCATGGTGCCTGCCGATGAAAAACGGGGCAAGGGTGATGATATGATTATGGAGCGTCTGCGTCAGGCCAAGGTACCGGTTATTTTGGTGGTCAACAAGATTGACAAGGTCCATCCGGACCAGCTATTGGAGCAGATTGATGATTTCCGCCAGCAGATGGGTTTCAAGGAAATTGTGCCTATTTCTGCAACCCAAGGCAATAATGTCAATCGCTTGATGGAAATTCTCAAGGAAAATCTGGATGAAGGTTTCCAATATTTCCCAGCAGACCAGATTACCGATCATCCAGAGCGCTTCTTGGTGTCCGAGATGATTCGCGAGAAGGTCTTGCACCTAACTCGCGAGGAAATTCCGCATTCGGTGGCAGTGGTTATCGAGTCCATGAAACGGGATGAATTTACAGACAAGGTTCATATCCGCGCGACCATCATGGTCGAACGCGATAGCCAAAAAGGCATTATCATTGGCAAACAAGGAGCCATGCTCAAGAAAATCGGCTCCATGGCCCGACGCGATATTGAACTCATGCTGGGGGACAAGGTCTTCCTGGAAACCTGGGTCAAAGTCAAGAAAAACTGGCGTGACAAAAAACTCGATCTGGCAGACTTTGGTTATAATGAGAAAGAGTATTAAAAACGTCCGGGGGAGTGAAACAGTCTGGGAATAGACTGTTTCAGCTGGTCACCTAAAAATGCGAAAGTGACCATGTGAAAACCCGAGCCTAGAAATTGGAGAGCGAGGAAGGTTCGGGGGAGCGAAGCAGTCCAGTGGATGTTAGAAACTAGTAAGTCGCCTAGGCAATTCCGCAGAGAATTGCCGTTAGTTGAGTAGCGTTTTAATGCATTCAACTTTGGCGAATTGAACCCGAGCTTGAAAATAGGAGAGCGAGGCAGTCAGGGAGTGACCTTAATAGCCCACTAGCCTTGAAGTAAGAAGACGGCTGTGAGCCTATGGATAGTCTCTAATATTCCGATCCCAGAAATGCGAAAGTGACGCAATAATGCCATGTTGCTACATCTTTTATGTAAAAACATATAAAGAAACATTTAGACACCACGTTAGTGGTGTTTTACGTCGCAAAGGTGAGAAAGTATGTCAATAAAATCTGTTACGGAAGAAACAGTTTCTGTTTGGGGTTCATTTGCAAGTTCGGTATGGCAGACAGGTAAACAAGTTTTGATGGAACAATTTGCTGAGGGTAAGCTTCCATTTGAGTTTCTTTATTATTCTTCGTCAGGCATAGCGGTGGCATGGATAAGTTTGTCACTCCGTCATGATTATGTGGAAGGCTGTCAGTTTAGTCCAGTTGCCTATGTAGAAGGAATTTTTGTTCATCCTGATTATCGTGGACAAGGGATTGCTGCCGAATTACTCGATTTTGCAGATTCGTGGGCTAAATCTCATGGAGCACGGGAACTGGCATCTGATACGGATTTTGAAAATAGCCACAGTCAGGCTTTTCATACCAAGAATGGTTTCAGAGAAGTAAGTAGAAATATACATTATGTCAGAAAGGTTGAGGTGGAATAGTATGCCCGAACTTCCAGAGGTTGAGACGGTTCGTCGTGGGCTCAATCGTCTTGTCAAAGGTAAGAAAATTGAACGTGTCCGGGTGGACTATCCTCGTATGATTGTGACTGGTGCGGACAGCTTTCGTGAGCAGTTGGTTGGTCAAACCATCATGGAGGTGGACCGTCGGGGTAAATATTTGCTCCTCTATCTGACAGATTTTGTGCTGATTTCCCATCTGCGTATGGAGGGCAAGTATAATCTCTTCTATGATGTGGTGCCTATCAACAAGCACTTTCATGTCTTTTTTGCATTGTCAGACGGTTCTACCTTGGTTTACCAAGATGTCCGCAAGTTTGGCACCATGGAATTGTTGCGGGAAGTGGACTTGGATGCCTATTTCTTATCTAAAAAATTAGGTCCTGAGCCGACGGAAGAAGACTTTGATGTGGCTGTTTTTCAGACCAAATTAGCTAAGTCCAAAAAGCCAATCAAGTCGCACCTGCTGGACCAAACCCTAGTGGCTGGTCTAGGCAATATCTATGTCGATGAGGTGCTTTTCCGAGCACAGGTTCATCCTGCCCAGGGAAGTTCAACCTTGACAGCAGAACAGGTGGCGGGCCTTCGCCAAGCCACCATTGATGTTTTGGCTCTGGGAGTTGAAAAGGGCGGTTCGACCATTCGGACCTACAAAAATGCCTTAGGCATGGATGGGACCATGCAGGATTATTTACAAGTTTATGGAAAGCAGGGGCAGGCCTGTCCGCGTTGCCAGACGGAGATTGTCAAAATCCAGCTGGGCGGTCGGGGCACGCATTTCTGTCCCCAGTGTCAGGTGAAGCATGGCTAAGGTAATCGGATTAACAGGCGGTATCGCGTCGGGTAAGTCAACAGTGACAGCTTTTTTACGAGAGAAGGGCTATCAGGTCATCGATGCAGACGGGGTGGTTCATGACTTGCAGAAAAAGGGCGGACGGCTCTATCAGGTCTTGCTGGAGGAGTTTGGTCCGGCAATTCTAGCAGCTGATGGTCAATTGGACCGAGTAAAATTGGGTCAGCAGGTCTTTGCGGATAGCCAGTTGCGGGCCCGCTTATCTGAACTGCAGGACCAGATTATTCGGCAAGAACTGTTGGTACGACGGGATTTGCTATCACAGATAGAAGAAGTTGTTTTCATGGATATTCCCCTGCTCTACGAGTTGGATTATAGCGGGGAGGTCGATGAGGTCTGGCTGGTCTATGTCGATGATCGCCAGCAGTTGGCACGGCTCATGGCTCGCAACGGCTATAGCCTGCAGGAGGCGGAGAATCGCTTGGCAGCGCAGCTTTCTTTAGAAAAGAAAAAAGAACGGGCAGATAAGGTGATTGATAACAGTGGGTCGCGGGAGGCGACCTTGGCGCAGGTGGCGTCTTTGGTGGAGGAGATTGGAAATGGACGAGGGTAGTAGTTACTGGAAGCCGAATTTGAAGGTGGCCTGGATTGGGAATTTTTTGACGGGGGTTAGTTTTACCTTGGTCATGCCTTTTATCTCGGTCTTTGTGGAGGAGTTGGGAGTGATTGGCAGTCAGGTGGAGTATTTTGCTGGTCTGGCTGTGTCGACCAATGCCCTGGCGGCAGCTATTATGGCGCCGATTTGGGGGAGTTTGGCGGACCGTTATGGTCGCAAGCCCATGATGGTGCGGGCGGCTTTTGCTATGATTTTCACCATGGGTGGGATGGCTTTTGTGCCAAATGTTTTTTGGATGATTGTCCTGCGTGTGCTGAATGGGATTTTTACCGGCTATATTCCCAATGCGACGGCTCTAGTGGCCAGTCAGGTGCCCAAGGACAAGACAGGCTATGCTCTGGGGACCTTGTCAACAGGGGCTGTGGCGGGTAACTTGATTGGCCCGACTCTGGGTGGTTTTTTGGCGGAAATAGTGGGGATTCACAATGTCTTTCTGCTGGTCGGTTTGCTCTATCTCTTGGTGGCGGTTTTGACCGTTTTATATATTCGTGAAGATTTCAAGCCGATGGAAAAGGGGCAGCAGATGATGATTGCAGAGCTCTTTCATCAAATCAAGGACAAGCAGATGATGGTGGGGCTGTTTATCACTTCCATGATTATCATTGCGGCGGCTCAGGCTGTCGTGCCGATTTTGACTCTTTATGTGCGGCATCTGGGTCAGACGGACAATCTGCTTTTTGTAGCTGGATTTATTATTTCCCTGCCGGGCATGGCCTCGCTGGTGACTTCAGGTCCTTTGGGGAAATTGGGGGACCGAATTGGCAATCACAGGTTGCTGCTCATGGCCTTGGCCTACAGTCTCTTGATCAATGTCCTCTGCGTCTTTGCCCAAAGTCCTTTCCAGCTAGGTGTACTGCGCTTTCTCTATGGTTTTGGTACGGGAGCTCTATTGCCGTCGGTCAATTCCCTCTTGACCAAGCTGACGCCCAAAGAAGGGATTTCGCGCATTTTCTCCTACAATCAGATTTTTAATAATCTAGGTTCGGTTGTGGGGCCCATGATTGGGTCAACGACTGCTGCTCATCTAGGCTATGATTGGGTGTTTTATGTGTCTAGCGCTCTGGTTTTGTTTAATCTGATTTGGTCCTTGGTGAATTTTAGAAACTACTTGAAAGTAAGGGAAGTCTAGTGAGAGTAAAAATCAATTTGCAATGTTCTGAATGTGGCAGTAAGAATTATTTGACTAGCAAGAATGCCAAGACCCATCCGGATAAAATCCAGGTCTTGAAATACTGCCCCAAGGAGAGAAAAGTAACCCTCCACCTTGAAACGAAATAGATTCTGTGGTATAATAGCAGGAGTTATTTAAGAAAGTGAAAAAAGTATGTATCAAGTATTATTAACCATTCTGTTGATTTTATCTGTTATTCTTGTGGCGGTGATTTTTATTCAGCCAGCTAAAAACCAATCAAGTAATGTCTTTGATGCTTCTAGTGGTGCTCTTTTTGAGCGGACAAAGGCGCGTGGGTTTGAGGCAGTGATGCAGCGTTTTACAGCCATTCTAGTTGCCCTTTGGTTGCTCAATGCGCTGGTTCTGGTTATCATTTCAAGTAATTAATAGAATCAAATGTAGACTGGGACAATGCTCTTGGTCTATTTTTTTGGGAGTGGGACAGAATTTGACTAATCAAAAGAAGTTCAACTGAACTCTCGTGTTTCTAGGTTCAGGCTAAAACGGTCTATTCCCAGATCATTTTACTCACACCCTGTACAGTTGATTAGGAAATTTTGGAGCATAAAATGCGAACAAAATTTCCAATCAACCACTGCGCTGAAATGAAGATGCAAATTTAGAAAAGTAGAGCTAGGGATATTCCTAGCACTTTGGTAAAGACAAATGAAAAATGATATTTTAAACTATATTACAGAAGCAGGTCCTGTGACCATGGACCAACTAGCGGACCACTTGCAGGCTAGTTCAGCCAAGGCGTTTACTGACTTGGTCAAGCTGGTTTCGAGCATGGAAGGTAGCCGTCAGCTTGTCTTTGACAATGCGGGTCGAATTGCTCTCCCAGCTCCAAAAGTATCCAAAAACAAGGTCACTTTACAGGGGATTTTTCGTGCCCACAATTCTGGTTTTGGCTTTGTGACTATTGATGAAGAGGAAGATGACCTCTTTGTCAGCCGTGACGATGTCAACTTCGCTATCGAGGGCGACCGAGTGGAAGTGGCTATCAAGAAAGTGGCGGACAGACTCAAGGGAACTGCCGCAGAAGCGGAAGTCATTGATATTTTGGAACATAGCCTGAAAACAGCGGTGGGCTTGATTGTCTTTGACGAAGACAAGTCAGAATATGCAGGCTACATCAAGTCTAAAAACCAGAAAATCGCTCAGAAGATTTATATCAAGAAGTCACCTCTGGTATTGACCGGAACGGAAATCCTAAAAGTTGATATTGAAGCCTATCCCAATAAGAAACGGGACCACTTTGTCGCGACCATTCGGGATGTGGTGGGGCATAAGGACGATGTGGGAATCGATGTCTTGGAAGTTTTGGAATCCATGGACATCGTGTCGGAATTCCCTGATGAAGTTTTGGCAGAGGCCAATCGGGTGCCAGAAAGTCCGTCTGAACAGGACTTTGAAGGCCGCTTGGATCTGCGGGATGAAATCATCTTCACTATCGACGGTGCAGATGCCAAGGACTTGGACGATGCGGTCCATATCAAGCAACTCAAGAATGGCAATCTGGAGCTGGGTGTTCATATCGCTGATGTCAGCTACTATGTGACCGAAGGCTCTGCCTTGGATCAGGAAGCTGTTAAGCGTGGGACTTCTGTCTATGTGACCGACCGTGTGGTGCCAATGTTGCCAGAACGCCTGTCAAACGGTATCTGTTCCCTTAATCCAAATGTGGATCGCCTGACCCAGTCGGCTATTATGGAAATTGACCGCAAGGGCAAGGTGGTCAAGCACTGGATTGGCCAAACAGTTATTAAAACCACCTTCCGCATGACCTATTCCGATGTCAATGATATGATTGCAGGCAACAAGGAAAAGCTGGACAAATACAAGGCAATCGTGCCAAGTGTTGAGCTCATGGTCAAACTCCATGAGACGCTGGAAACCATGCGCTACAAACGCGGTGCCCTCAATTTTGACACGACAGAAGCCAAAATCATCGTCAACAAGGACGGTCTGCCAGTCGATATTCAACTGCGTCAGCGGGGCATTGCCGAGCGGATGATTGAGTCCTTCATGTTGGCGGCCAACGAGTGCGTTGCCGAGCATTTTGCTAAGTTGGACCTGCCTTTCATCTATCGGATCCACGAGGAGCCCAAGTCGGACAAGCTGCAGAAGTTCATCGACTATGCGACCAGCTTTGGTCTGACCGTCTATGGAACGGCTAGCTCTATCAGCCAGGATGCCCTACAGGACCTCATGGAGCGGGTCAAGGACCAGCCCTATGCGGATGTTCTCAACATGATGTTGCTGCGTTCCATGCAGCAGGCACGCTACTCGGAGCACAACCACGGCCACTACGGACTGGGTGCCGAGTTCTACACCCACTTCACCAGTCCTATCCGCCGTTATCCCGACTTGCTGGTTCACCGCATGGTGCGGGAATATGGTCACAATCCTGCGGAAAAAGCAGAGCATTTTGAGCAGGTTATTCCTGAGCTTGCCAAGTCTTCGTCCAGTTTAGAACGCCGTGCCATTGAGGCAGAGCGGGAAGTCGAAGCCATGAAGAAGGCAGAATTCATGCAAGAATTTGTTGGGCAAGAGTTTGACGGTGTGGTGTCTAGCGTAGTCAAGTTTGGGCTTTTTGTCGAGTTACCAAATACGGTTGAAGGTCTGATTCATATCACCAACCTCAACGAATACTACCAGTTCCACGAGAGGACTTTGACTTTGCAGGGTGAGAAATCAGGTCGGGTCTTCCGTGTCGGTCAGCCAATCCGTATCAAGCTAACGCGGGCGGACAAGATGACAGGGGAAATCGATTTTGCCCACGTGCCGTCCGAGCTGGATATTGTGGAAAAAGCTTTGAAAGCCAAGCGGAGAACGGCCAGTCACTCCAACCGTGACCGTGATGATCGGTCAGGGCGAGGACGGGGCAAGCACCACAAACAAGAAGCTGCTGGTCGCGACAGCAAACATCACAAGTCTGGAAAAGACCACAAGTCAAAAAGTGGCAAAAAAGACAAGAAAAAGAAACCATTTTACAAAGAAATGGCTAAAAAGAACAAGAAGAAAAGGAGATAGGCATGGCCAAGGGTGAGGGCAATGTGATTGCACAGAATAAAAAAGCCCGCCACGACTATACCATTGTCGATACAGTGGAGGCGGGGATGGTCCTGACGGGGACGGAGATTAAGTCTATTCGTGCGGGGCGGATTAACCTCAAGGACGGCTTTGCCCAAATCAAGCAGGGCGAGGCTTGGTTGGTCAATGTCCATATCGCTCCCTATGATGAGGGCAATATCTGGAACCAGGAGCCAACGCGGACCCGCAAGCTCCTCTTGCGGAAGAAGCAAATCGAGTCCTTGGGCAATGAGGTCAAGGGAACAGGGATGACCCTGGTTCCCCTCAAGGTCTATATCAAGGACGGCTTTGCAAAGGTCCTGATAGGGCTTGCCAAAGGGAAGCACGACTACGATAAGCGGGAGTCCATCAAACGCCGTGAGCAAGACCGTGATATCAAACGAACCATGAAGGCGATCAATAGTCGATAGAGGCTGGGAGAAATCCTGGTCTTTTTGATATTTCTCAGAAAATACAGAACGCTTTGATATTTTAGGTTTGGTATGGTATCGTAGTAAAAAACGAATAGAACTTAAATTGAGGACTTCTATATAAAGGGAAAGGAAGTGGACTCTTGAAAGGATTCTTTCTAAGTATAAAAAATGATTATGTTGAAACAAGAAGTCATCCCAGATAAGACTTTTTAGAATGGTTTATTCAAAGAAAGCTAACATGGGGGCAACGCTGGGGACTTGTTCTCATTCTAAACTTCATCCTCCAGCCTTTTTTGTTCAATTTAGTCGTCTTGCTATGGATTTTTTGGATTGGGGTGATCCTGTTTATTTTTTATCTATTTGGACAACTATTTTTCTTGTTAAGGGCAATCTATAGGTAAATAGAGCGGGATAAAGCCCAGAGTTGATTCCGCCAGCGCAAAACAGAGCGAGCTAGGTCATGCTCAACTGCCGCCATCAATAGTCGTTAAGACTGGGAGAAATCTCAGTATTTTTTCATGGAGTAATCGGGTAGAAATGTAGAGTGAATTGTGATATATTAAGTTAGAGAGCCAAAAGGAGGAAGCGATGACTACTTTTAAACAGACTTTAAAGCCGATTCGGATACAGAGATTGGTAACCTTCTTCTTTCAATTACTATCGATTCTCTTTTCCCTTAGCCAACCTGTCTTGATTGGCTACTTGATTGACCAAATTAGTCAAATCAATCAAGGGGAGAGAATGGATGCCATCTATCATACAATCTTTCTACTAGTACTAGTTTCTATCTTAGATTTTTTAATCTATTATATAAAAGATTTCTTCTTTCAACAGACTCTGGCAAAAGGGATTATGCTTATGCGTTATCATGTCATGTCAGCTGCTTTGGGAGAGCCTCTATCTTCCTTCAGTCATCAGGAAAATGGTGATAAACTCAATAAAATTCTGAATGATAGTGAGACTTATGCAAAATACTTGGTCTATTTGATTCCAGAGATCATTATTTTTATGACGCGCCTGCTGATCATCTATAGTATTTTCTTTGTAACTAGTTTTGAACTGACAGTCATTATCTTTGGTATTTTTGTATCTTATACTTATATCTATTTAGCTCTCAATAAGAGTATTAAGCCCAGAATTCAGACTGAAAGCGAATCTTATTCTAAGGTAATGGAGGATACAGTCGAATTATTGCAAGGTCGAGAAACTATTAAACTCGGTCTGAAAGATACATTTTTTAAGAGACGTTTTCAAGATTCTTTAAATCGCTATCTGGTTTCAAAAACACAAGTATTGCGAGTGTCGTCCTTAGATAGTGCATTTATGAATTTCTTTTATTCCATTATTCCCATCACGATTCTAGGAGTTGGTGTCTATCTAGTATTACAAGGGAAGTTGACTCTAGGCAGTTTATTTACCTTGCAGTCCTATACACATTGGATTTTAGATCCTGTTTTTAGCATCGCAACGCTGAATCGGTTAAAACAACAAGCTGATGTCGCTTTGCCACGATTGCAGGAATTTTTTAAGCATGAGGAGTCAGTAGAAAGGCCTGTATTGAAGCAGGAATTAAGCAGAATTCAGACCTTGGAACTTCAGAAAGTTTGCTTTGCTTATGAGTCCAATCAGAGTATGATTCAAGAGTTAGATTTGAGGTTAGAAGTCGGTAGTCGTTTGGCAGTTGTTGGACAGACAGGAAGTGGTAAGTCAACCTTGTCAAAATTGTTGCTAGGAATTCTTCATCCAACTAGTGGTCATATTTTAGTGAATGGACAAAATCTATTCGATTTTGAGACAGAAGATTTATTGGTTCGTATATCCTATTTACCTCAAGATGTCTTTTTATTTGCGGCTGGGGTACGCGAGAATATCCAGTTTGATCACGGATGGGAACTCTCAGAACAAGTCATTGCAGGCTTGCATCTGGAAGATTTGTTGGGGCGAGAAGTTGACAGCAAACACTCTCTATCAGGTGGAGAAAGACAGCGTATTGGAATCGCTAGAAGTTTAAATCGATCAGTTGATGTACTGATTTACGATGAACCGACCTCAGCCTTGGACCAAGCAACTGAAGACTCGGTCGTTGCCACGATTGCATCCTACCTAGATGAAAACCCTGCTATTTTTATTGCTATTACACATCGAAAGAAAATTTTAGAGATTTGTAATCAGCAATTAGAGTTGACTGGTGGGGGGAGTTGGCAGTTGAGTAGTATATAAAATAAGAACCTCCAGGAGTACTAGGATTTCTGGAGGTTTCTTTTTGTATTTTACTTAATTAAAATCAGAATTCACCTACCTCCAAAGGTTCCCCGAAACTTTGGAGATAGGCGAACGTCTTTGTTTCTCCAAGAGCAGATAGAACTCTAGCTGTTTTTATATTTATCCCATATTTACTTCGCAGTAAATAGTCTTTCTAAATGATATGGAATATTATACACCTTGGAGTCAACTCCAAGTCAAGTAAAAATATAGATTTGAAGGAAAGATTTCTTTGTGGTAGACTAGAAACATCTTTAAAGATTTGTAGACGAAAAGGAGAGATGATGACTGTTTTAGTTCCTTACAAACGCATGCCCATTTGGAATCAGAAGACAGTTCCCCAGCATTTTTTGACTAAGCATAATACCAAGGTGGGTACTTGGGCTAAAATCAAGGTTTTGAAGGGTCAGCTCAAATTTGAGCCGATTTCAGATGACAATGAGATTTTGTCTAGTTTTGTCTATGGTCCGACAGATGAGATTCCTTTTGTTGAGCCACAGGCTTGGCATCGGGTGACCTTGTTGACAGAGGATACGGAGTTTTTCTTGGAATTTTTCTGTCAGCCAGAGGATTATTTTGCTAAAAAGTACGACTACACGCGGACGCATTCGGAGGTCTTGGAGGCATTGAAGATCATCGAGCCATGTAAGGTCTTGGACCTGGGCTGTGGTCATGGTAGGAACAGTCTTTATTTGGCCCAGCAGGGTTTTGAGGTGACGGCAGTTGATAAGCATGTGCCGAGCATTCAGACGCTCTTGCAGGTTAAGGAAGCGGAGGATTTGGATTTACAGGCTGGGACTTATGATATTAACTCAGCTAGTTTGGAGCAGGACTATGATTGGATTATCTCAACAGTGGTCTTCATGTTTTTGGAGCGTGACCGTGTACCCGCCATTATCCAAAATATGCAGGAACGAACAAGACCAGGTGGTTACAACTTGATTGTAGCAGCCATGGATACGGAAGATGCACCCTGTCCTATGAATTTCTCCTTTACCTTTGGTTCAGGTGAATTGAAGGAATACTACCGTGACTGGGACTTGGTCAAGTACAACGAAGACTTTGGACAGCTCCACAAGCGTGATGAAAATGGTAACTTCCTCAAAATGCGGTTTGCGACCATGTTGGCAAGAAAAAAGTGCTGATATCATATTTTGATTAGAACCAAGTTTACCAGAGAAAAGGCAGCACCATTTTTCAAACTATGCTATAATAGAAGGGATAAAAAGGAGAATCTATGTTTTACGCTTATTTACGAACATTACTATCATTTTTACTCTGGGCTGTCAATGGCAATATTCACTACCATGACAAGGATAATATCCTGCCCAAGGAAGAGAATTATATTCTGATTGCTCCTCACAAGACCTTCTGGGACCCTGTTTTCATGGGCTATGCGGCGGCACCAAAGCAATTTATCTTTATGGCCAAAAAGGAACTCTTCAAGGACCGTGGCTTTGGTTGGTGGATTCGCAAGTGTGGTGCCTTTCCTATTGACCGTGAAAATCCTAGTATGTCGGCTATTAAGTACCCTGTCAATATGCTCAAGAAAAGCGACCGTTCGCTGGTCATGTTTCCGTCTGGTAGCCGACATTCATCTGAGCTCAAAGGTGGTGTGGCGGTCATTGCCAAGTCTGCCAAGGTCAAGCTTATGCCTGCTACCTATGTCGGTCCTCTGACCCTCAAGGGCTTGTTGGCTGGTGAGCGGATTGATGTGGCTTTTGGCAATCCAATTGATATTTTAGACATCAAGCGCATGGACGATGCAGGAACAGCTGAGGTAACAGGCCGTATCGAAAAGGAATTCAAGCGTCTGGACGACTACGCTGGCTCCTTCCAAACCAAGAAAAAACCAAATGTATTGACCTATATCTACCGTATTCCGATACTTTTGCTGGTGGCCTTGATTTTGGGACTGACCTATGTATTTAGCTACCTGGCTAGTTTCGTCTGGAATCCATCGGTTGAATTGGACAAGAAATAAGGAGATAAAAAACTCGCAAATTTTGTGAGTTTTTTTCTGTTCTTTTACGCACTTACTAGTTGGAGGTAGTAAAATGAACAATATCCATTCTTATATCGAAATATTGAAAAACTATAAGTGGCAGATTGGTCTGCCGGCTGCGGCAGGGGTCATTTTGACCAGCTTTCTGCTCTTTAGCCAACCCGCCAAATCCGTTGACCAAACAGGTCTAGCTGACTTAACCAGGACAGAGCAGACAAGCTCTGCATCATTTGAGGACCAAACGAAAACAGCATCTAGCTCGACTGAAGTGAGCAGCCAGTTGGTGGTCGATGTCAAGGGAGCGGTGAAAAAGCCGGGGCTCTATACCCTTGAACATGGCAGCCGGGTCAACGATGCCCTGCTGGCTGCGGGTGGATTTTCCCAGGAGGCAGATCAGAAGTCAGTCAATCTGGCTCAGAAGCTGAGCGACGAAGCGGTGGTCTATGTGGCTAGTAAAGGTGAAAATATCTCGGTGGTGGCAAGCAGCAATCCCAGCTCTGCTATGTCCCAAAACCAAGACGACAAGCAAGGTCTAGTCAATCTCAATACGGCGACTGAGACGGAGCTGCAGACCATTTCAGGCGTCGGGGCCAAGCGGGCGGCGGACATTATCGCCTATCGGGAGGCCAATGGTGGCTTCAAGAGCGTCGACGACCTCAATAATGTGTCGGGTATCGGCGACAAGACCCTGGAGAACATCCGGCCTTATGTTACGGTTTAAGCTCCCCTGCCAGCCTATCCACCTGGCCCTTTTAGTCGTCTCCCTATATTTTGTGGTTCATAGCTTTTCGCTTTTGGCAATAGGCCTGCTCAGTTTTCTCTTGGTGGTCTTCTGCTTGCAGCAGGGGCAGAAGGCTTTAGTCAGACTGCTGGCGCTTTTAGGCCTATGTGGGCTCTTCTTCGGATTTCAGTTGTATCAATGGACCAGGGCAGACCAGTCAGCCCCTGAGCAAGTGACGACCTTACTGGTCATTCCAGATACAATTGACATCAACGGAGACAGCCTGTCCTTTCGCGGTCGGGCTGACGGGCGAGTTTACCAAGCCTTCTACAAATTGACCAGCCAAGAGGAGCAGGAGGCTTTTCAAAATCTGTCGGACCTGGTTGACCTGACGGTAGAGACTGAGGTGAGCCGGCCAGCCGGTCAGCGTAATTTCAATGGTTTTGATTATGCTGCCTATTTGCGGACCCAGGGCATTTATCGGACGGTCAAGGTTGTGGCTATTCATAAGGTTGACAAGGTTGTGAGCTGGTATCCTCTGGACTGGCTATCTAGCCTGCGAAGAAAGGCTCTGGTCTATGTGAAAACCAATTTCCCTGCTCCCATGAGCCATTATATGACGGGGCTTTTGTTTGGGGAGTTGGATAGCGATTTTGACCAGATGAGTGAGCTCTATTCCAGTCTGGGCATTATCCACCTCTTTGCCCTGTCTGGTATGCAGGTTGGCTTTTTTGTGGACAAGTTTCGTTGGATTCTCCTGCGGCTGGGTCTGACCAAGGAGACGGTGGACAAGGTTCAAATTCCCTTTTCACTTGTTTATGCTGGTCTGACAGGCTGGTCGGTTTCTGTCGTCCGGTCTTTAGTACAGAAAATTCTGGGCAATCTGGGGTTGCGGAAGTTGGATAACTTTGCGGTGACGGTCTTTGTCTGCCTGCTCATTATGCCACGCTTTTTGCTGACAGCAGGCGGTGTCCTGACCTTTACCTACGCTTTCTTGCTGACAGTTTTTGACTTCAAGGACTTGGACTGGTTTAAGAAAATTGTGGTGGAAAGTTTGGCTATTTCGGCTGGGATTTTACCTATTCTAATCGGCTATTTTTATTCTTTCCAGCCCCTGTCCATTCTGCTGACCTTTGCTTTTTCCTTTGTATTCGATGTCTTGCTCCTACCAGGTCTGTCCTTGATTTTCCTGCTATCGCCCTTGGTCAAAATTACTTGGGTCAATGGATTTTTTGTCCTCTTGGAGAAAATTATTGTCTGGGTGGCGGATTTGGGGTTGCGTCCGTGGATTTTTGGCAAGCCATCACCTCTGGTCTTGCTGGTTTTGCTGGTCGGTCTTTTCTTGCTCTATGATTTTCACAGGCGGAAAAAATGGCTTATTGGTCTCAGCCTGGTCCTCGCTCTGCTATTTTTCATGACAAAACATCCCCTGGAAAACGAGGTGACCATGGTGGACGTGGGGCAGGGAGATAGCCTATTCCTGCGGGATTGGCGGGGGCGGACGGTGCTCATTGATGTGGGTGGACGCGTGGATTTTGCAGCCAAGGAGGCCTGGCAGGAGCGGTCGCGCAAGGCCAATGCAGAGCAGACCTTGATTCCTTACCTTCATAGTCGAGGTGTGGGCAGGATTGACAGTTTGGTCTTGACCCATACCGATGCAGACCATGTGGGCGACCTCTTGGCTGTAGCCAAGGCTGTGGAGATTGGAACTATCTATGTGTCGCCGGGAAGTGTGACCGATGCGGACTTTGTGGAGAAGTTGAGGGCGGTCAATGCGCCTGTCAGAGTGGTGCAGGTTGGAGATAGATTGCCGATTTTTGATTCTCATCTGGAGGTGCTTTATCCCAAGCTCGTAGGTGACGGTGGCAATGATGATTCTATCGTGCTTTACGGCAGGCTCTTGCAGGCCAATTTCCTCTTTACGGGGGATTTGGAGCAGAGTGAGCTGGAGCTGGTGGAGACCTATCCCACTCTGCCGGTCGATGTCTTAAAAGCGGGGCATCATGGGTCCAAAGGCTCCTCTTATCCTGAATTTTTGGACCATATCAAGGCCAAGATTGCCCTGGTATCGGCTGGGGAAAATAACCGCTACAAGCACCCTCATCAAGAAACCTTGGAGCGATTTGCACATGAAGATATGCACATTTATCGGACGGACCAGCAGGGAGCAGTGCGGTTTAGAGGTTTGAGGCAGTGGCGGATTGAAACGGTGAAATAAGATGGGCTAAGCAGACCAAGATGTTTCAGTTTTGTCGTGAATATGAAGCGGTTTCATGATATACTAATGATAGACAGATTTCGTTTATCCTAAGGAGGAGTATGTATGAAACGGCGTATTTTTCGGCTCATCCTTGGTATTCTGACGGTGATTTTCTTTTTCGGCAATGGGCCTGTGACCCTGGCCAATCAAGTGGACTACCAGGGCTTGCAATTACTTCCTTTTACAGGTCAGAAGCAGTTGGTTCTTGGAGAATTTGACCATCTCAGGCGTGCGACATTTGCCCATATTCAATTGCAGGATAAGGATGAACCCAAGAAGCAGAGGGAGCCTCGGATAAAATACAATCCTGTAGGCTGGCACAATTACAAACTGACCTATAACAAGGATGGGAAGAAGGCTTATCTCTTCAATCGTGGCCACCTAATCGGCTACCAGTTCAGCGGCTTGACCAACCAGGGTGAAAATTTGGTTCCTCTGACTGCCTGGACCAATAGTGGTCATTACAAAGGGACCAAGGACACCAACATTGAAGGCATGCTTTTTTATGAAAATCGGCTGGATTCTTGGCTGGCAACCCATCCTAACTATTGGTTGGATTATCGGGTAACTCCGATTTATAGAGGCGATGAATTGCTGCCACGCCAGATTGAGCTCCAATACGTAGGTATCGATCAGGCTGGGAATCTACTGGAGATTCGGCTGGGTAGTGAAAAAGAGATAGTCGATGCCTATGGCATTACGCGGGTCGTTTTGGAGAATTATTCTAAAAATGCGGAGATTGACTACTTGACGGGGACAGCCAAGCCTAGTCTGGTACCAACTGAAACGGCAAGTAGCTCGACGACAGCATTTGCATCCAGCCAGCAAGCGACTAATCCAAGTACGGAAGCAAGTCAGGAATTGGCTCCGGTCGTCTATATTGCCCGTAATGGAAAAGCGGATGTTTATTGGTATTCCAAGGATAATATGCCTAAGAATACCAATTGGTCAAAAGTGATTAGCATGTCGGAGCAAGAAGCTAAGGACCTTGGCAAGCGACATACGAGTAAGGAAGAATGGCTCTTTGTCAACTGTAGTGGGTAGATGAAAAGCTAACACCTAGAGAGGACGAAATTCGTTCTCTCATTTTTGATG
>NZ_JBIMJM010000008.1:0-59170 GCF_043674115.1 Streptococcus sp. A34
TATCCCAAAAAATGTTTGGGCTACAAGTCACCGAGAGAATTTCTTATAGGTGGCTAACTCGGAATTGAAATTTGCCGATAAAAAGACAAGTTCATGCGAGCTTGTCTTTTGCTTTTAAAAATCTTCTCAATCCTTGCCATTTATGGTATAATAAAGCGATTTTATAAAATGTAGGAGGTTCCCCATGGGACGTAAATGGGCCAATATTGTAGCCAAGAAAACCGCAAAAGACGGTGCTAACTCAAAAGTTTACGCCAAATTTGGTGTTGAAATCTATGTAGCAGCGAAAAAGGGTGACCCAGATCCAGAAACAAACTCAGCGCTAAAATTCGTTATCGACCGTGCTAAGCAGGCACAGGTGCCAAAACACATCATTGATAAGGCCATTGACAAGGCAAAAGGAAACACAGACGAAACTTTCGTAGAAGGTCGTTACGAAGGCTTTGGACCAAATGGTTCTATGATTATTGTTGATACTTTGACATCAAACGTAAACCGTACGGCAGCTAACGTCCGCTCTGCTTTTGGAAAAAACGGCGGTAACATGGGTGCATCTGGTTCCGTATCATTTATGTTTGATAAAAAAGGTGTGGTTGTCTTTGCTGGTGATGATGCAGATGCCATCTTCGAATTGCTCCTTGAAGCAGATGTCGAAGTGGATGACGTAGAAGCAGAAGACGGCACAATCACTGTCTATACAGCCCCAACTGATCTGCACAAGGCAATCGTGGCACTTAAAGAATCAGGAATCCAAGAGTTCAACGTCACTGAACTTGAAATGATCCCACAATCAGAAGTGTCACTTGACGGCGATGACCTCGCAACATTTGAAAAACTCTACGACGCCCTCGAAGACGACGAAGACGTACAGAAAATTTACACGAATGTAGATGGCTTTTAATAAAAATGACTGTCCGGGGGACAGTCATTTTTATTAAAAGGTTGGAGATTGGAACTGCCGGCAGGCAGTTTTCTTTACACTCAAATGTCCGGGGGACATATAAAATGACTAGAAAGTTGGAGATGAGAACCGCTGGTAGGCGGTTTTCTTTGTAGCTATTAGAATGTCCAGGGGAAGTTATTTTTATTAGAAGGTTGGAGATGCGAACCGCTGACAAGCGGTTTTCTTTGTCACTTCATAGTCCGGGGACAGTCATTTTTTGTTAAAAGGTTAGAAATTGAAATTGTCTAGAGGCAGTTCTTTTTCTGCCCTTGTTTTTTCAAAAAGAAAATCCCACCTTCTTAGAAATAAGGCATGCCTATTTCCATTGGGCCAGGATTTGTTTGTGGTAATGGTGGAGCGGTCCGACCTTTTCTAGTAGGTAGGTCGCAGCAAGGCCGACCAGTAGACCAGACAGGATGCCGGTAATTGATAAAATCGGCAGGTAGTTTAAAACGTAGAAGGAACGAGCGATGCTGGCAAAGACAAGCAGTTGTCCCAGATTGTGGAGCATACCCCCCAGTATGGAGATGCCGATAGGGCTGACCCGTTTAGGTCCCAGTTGCTTTGAGGCGAGCATACCAAGATAGCTTAGGGTGACTCCAGCAAAACTGTAGAGAAAGGTAGAAAAAGTGCCGCCTAGAAAGGTAGCAATCAGCAGGCGAAGGCCCACAACCTTTAAGCTGTCTTTGGTAGGAAGGGTGAAAATGGCAATCAGGCTAATGAGATTTCCCAGCCCTAGCTTGGCACCCGGCGCAAAGGCAAAAGGAGGTGTGATCAAGCGCTCAATGAGCGAAATGACCACAGCCTGAGCTGCCAGCATGGTGATAAAATTTAAGGTTTGTTGTTTCCGGTTCACCAGTTCTCGCCTCCTTTCAACCGATTGACTCGTGTCTATTCTTATCATTCTATCTTACTTTTTTTTTCTCAATCTGGCAAGCTTCCTCATAGATATTACTAGTTATTGAAATAGGGGCTTGAATTTTCTTCTATAAAAATATATAATAATCTCATGTAAATCGTTTCTATTTTCACAAGGAGGACACACTGTGACGAAAAATATTGTGATTGTTGGTGCTGGTTATGCAGGGATTGCAGCAGCACGTTTGCTCGGAAAGACATTTAAAAAGGACTCGGATGTAACCGTTACCCTGATTGATAAGAATTCCTTCCATACCTATATGACAGAGCTCCATGAGGTGGCTGCTGGTCGTGTAGAACCTAATGCGATTAAGTATGATTTACAACGCATTTTTGCCAAGTATCCTAAGGTTGACTTGGTAACTGATAAGGTTTTGGAAATCGACTATGATAAGAAACAGGTCATTGCTGAGCACCAGACCTTGGACTTTGACTATCTCTTGCTGGCTATGGGGGGCGAGGCCAATGACTTCGGTGTTAAAGGTGTTAAAGAGCATGGATTCACCCTCTGGTCAATTGAAGCGGCAGAGTGCTTGCACGATCACATGGTGGATGCCTGCTACCGTGCCATGCGTGAGCATGATGAGGCAAAACGTCGCGCCCTCTTGACCTTCACTGTTATCGGTGCAGGTTTCACTGGTATTGAAATGATTGGTGAGCTTATTGACTGGGTACCAATCCTGGCCCGTGAGTTCAAGCTTGATCCAAAAGAATTCTCGCTCAAGGTTGTTGAGGCAATGCCAAATATCTTGGCCATGGTGACTGAGAAAGAACAAGTTAAGGCTAAGAAATACCTTGAGAAAAAAGGTGTTGAATTGGTTCTCGGTGACGGTGTTGCTAGCGTACAAGAAGACAGCCTGACCCTGTCATCAGGTCGCCAAATTCCGACCTACACCTCTATCTGGACAGCCGGTGTTCAAGCCAACACAGACGCTGCAGAGTTCGGAATTGAACGTGCGCGTGCAGGACGTCTGGTTGCCAACGAGTACATGGAAGCAAAAGGCCGTGAGAACGTCTATGTTGCCGGTGACTTGGTTTACTTTGAAGAAAGCGAAGGCAAGCCAACACCGCAAATCGTACAGGCTGCTGAGCAGACAGGTCACACAGCTGCAAGCAATATCGTTGCAGCCATTAAGGGTGGCGAAAAACATGCCTACAAAGGCAAATACGACGGCTTCATGGTATCTATCGGTGCTCGTTATGGCGTAGCCTTCTTGATGGACAAGTACCACATGTCAGGTTTCCTGGCTATGGCTGTCAAACACATGGTCAACTTGCTCTACTTCTTTACCATCCGTAGCTTCTTCTACATGGGTGCCTATGTTCGCCATGAATTCTTTGATATTCAGAACAAGCGTAATATCTTCGGTGGCCATACTTCTGGTAAGGGCAATCTCCTTTGGTCTCTACCAATGCGCCTGCTCTACGGTTCAGTTTGGCTTTATGAGGGTGTGAAAAAGGCCTTTGGTCTTTTCGGTACGACTTCATGGTTCGGTGACCAAGTTGTCTTCCCATTCCCATGGTTGGCAGATCCTGTTTCTGGAGCATCGGCTGCAGAAGCTGTATCTGGAGCATCTGAGGCAGTAGCAGAAATGGCAGATCCAATCTTTGGTCTCAGCTATGCTTATGGTGAAACGCCGATGACGGTCTTGGAATCAATGCCAGATTGGTTTGCGTCAATTATGGAATTTATGATGCCTAACCAAGAAGTTGCTCTCTTCATGCAGAAATTCATGACCATCACCGAAATCGGTATCGGTTTGGCTTTGATTGGTGGTGCCTTTGTATGGTTGGTATCTGCCATCACAGTTATGTTCGTTATCATGTTTAGCTTGTCTGGTATGTTCTACTGGGTTAACATCTGGTTCATCCCGGCGGCAATCTCGCTCATGAATGGTGCCGGTCGTGCCTTTGGTTTGGACTACTGGATTATGCCATGGTTGGGTCGCTTCCTTGATAAGCTCGTCTATGGTAGACCCAAGCATATTTATCGTAAGAATGACAAAAAATAAAGGACAAATAAGAACTAGTGGTACATGAAATTTGGAAGGCCTATCCTGAGGTTGAAGCTGGATTAGAGCAGGTCAAGGCTATCATCAAATCTGAGATGGTAGTCTTGCACCCTGATGTAAAAGAGAAAATTGATCAGTACATCGATGCTCCTGGTAAATACCTCAGGGCAGGTCTTTGCCTTTTTTTAGCCAGGGAGACAGAAGGCCAGATAGTTCCTGCCAAGCTCTATTTTGCTGCTCATCTGGAGGTTCTGCATTTGGCGACCCTCATTCATGATGATGTGATTGACCAGGCTGACTACCGTAGAGGTATCCAGGCTGCCCACATTCAATTTTCCAATCGTATTGCTATTTATGCAGGAGATTATCTCTTGGCCTATGCCGGTCGTCTCTTGGCCCAGGGGCTCCGGCAATTGGACCTTGAAGAAAAAGACGTTCACCTGGCTCACCATAAAATCGTCGAATGGATTTTGAGGGGGGAGCTGGAGCAACTCCTGAATGCCTATAATGTGAACATGACGCCAAGGGCTTATTTAAAGCAAATTCAAGGGAAAACGGCTAGTTTATTTGGCTATGCCTATCAATTGGGCCTCTTCTATCCTGGACAGTCCTTGCGTCATGCGCGCCAGGCCTATCGAGCAGGCCGTGATTTGGGAATGGCCTTTCAAATTCGTGATGATTTGATAGACTACAAACTAGATTTGTCAGAGTCTGGCAAGCCAGGCTTGCAGGATGTCCAAAATGGTATTTATACCCTTCCCCTGTTGCTAGCTTTACAAGACAATGAAGACCTGTCTGCTGATTTCGAGGAGTTGGTCAATGAATCTAGTCCTGAAAAGTTGACAGACTTACACCAAAAAATTCTAGCTACGTCTGCTCTTGAGCGGACGGAGATAATCCTAAACCAGTATCTGGACAGGTCCTCTAGGCATTTGAGAAAGCTTTCCCCACAGGCTGCAGACTCGGTAAACGCTTTTTTGGGTGATTTCTTTCACAAATATTTCTAAAAACACTAGACATTTTTGAAAAAAAGTTATATCATAATATAAGAAAAACAAATAATTCCAAAGGAGTATTTATATGAAATCAACAAAATGGATGTTGAAAAGTGTCTTGGTTCTTGGTGCAGCTCTTACTTTGGTAGCATGTGGTGCTAAAGAAGAAGCAGCAACAACAGCTTCTTCTGCTGAAACTGCAGCTTCTGAAGCAACTGCAACAGCAACTTGGAAAGATGGTACTTACAAAGCTGAGTCAGGCAAAGACGATTACGGCTACAAAATCGTTCACACTTTGACAGTTAAAGATGGCAAAATTACAGAGTCTAAATTTGATTACGAAGCAGAAGATGGTAGCTTGAAGTCTACGAACGAAGAATACAACAAAAACATGAAGGACAAAGCAGGAGTTTCTGCTGGTGAAGCAATTGAACAATTGAATGCTGCTTTGGTTGATACGCAAGATATCTCAGCTGTTGAAGTTGTTTCAGGTGCGACTAATACTTCAGAAGACTTCAAGAAGTCTACAGAGGCTCTTCTTGCTGTAGCTGCCGAAGGAAATACAGAAACTGTAACTCTTGACTAATTTAGTCAATACCGATAAGACACAGGAGCATCAAGTCGCAACTGTGTCTTCTTGTTTATATGAGGGAAAACTATTGAAAAAATTGATTCGACTACTTGGGCTGGTACTGGTCACAGTATGGTTGGTAGCTTGTGGACAATCAAAATCAGCAAGTTTACCAGTTGTGAAGACGCCCTTGACACGTAGTGAAAGTCTGCTCCACACCGTGGTCCAGCTCAGTATCTACCATGAAGGTCAGGAAGAGGTCATGGATCGGGCTGTTGCCTATATCAAGGAAATGGAAGGTCTACTATCGACCAACCTTGAGGGATCAGATGTCTACCGTATCAATCAAGCGGCTGGGAAAGAGCCGGTTGTCGTTGATGAGAGGACCTTTGAGGTTCTGGAAACTGCTCTTGAGATGGGCAAGGAAAGCGACGGCCTCTTTGATGTATCTATTGGTGCCGTCAGCAATCTCTGGAAAATCGGAGATCCAGATGCCCGCAAGCCTTCGGACGAGGAAATCAAAGCAGCTCTGCCATTTATTGACTATAAAAAGATCCAGCTAGACAAGGAGAAAAAGACAGTCTTTATTGAGGAGGGGATGACCCTGGAGCTGGGGGCTATTTCCAAGGGCTATATCGCCGATAAAGTACGGGAACTCTTTGCCAGCAAAGCTATCACGACGGCTATCATCAATCTGGGTGGCAACGTAGTGGTTATGGGGGATTCCCCTTCTAGTCAAGATGGCTGGAATGTCGGCGTGCAAGACCCTGATGAAGTGCGTGGAGCTACCGTGGGCTCTGTCCCTGGCACTCACGATTCTGTCGTGACGTCCGGTATCTATGAGCGCTATGTCGAGGTGGATGGGGTCAAATATCACCATATCCTTGATCCCAAGACCGGTTATCCTGTGGAAAATGATATCTCTGGTGTTACAGTCTTTTCGCAATCGTCTATGCAGGGTGATGCCCTATCGACAACCCTCTTCCTTTTAGGAGTGGAAAAGGGGCTTGATTTTATCAATCAACAGGAAGGTGTCGAGGCTGTTTTCATTGATAAAGACCAGGGAGTTCATGTCAGTGATGGTTTAAAAGATTCATTTGAACTAAGCAACGAGGAGTATCATCTTGTCGACTAATAGTAAAAAAGGGCTAACCTTGCCCGTATTCCTAGAATTTGTAGAGCTCAAAACCAAGGTTGCCAGTGTCTTTCCTATGACCATCGGCATTCTTTGGGCTTTCTACCGCTACCAAACCTTCAATTGGCTCAACACCCTGCTCTTTGTCCTGGCTGTCCTTAGCTTTGACATGTGCACAACTGCTATTAACAACAGCATGGATTTTCACAAGGCCAAGGACGAGGTCTATCGTCAAGAGAGCAATGTTATCGGAAAGTTTGCCCTTGATTTCAAGCAGATGATTGGCATCGTCCTCGGTCTGCTGGTCTTTTCAAGCCTGGTTTCCCTTATCTTAGTTTGGCAGACCAGCTGGTTGCTCTTGCCTATGGGGGCTGTTTGTTTTTTGATTGGGATTTTCTACACCTTCGGTCCCATTCCGCTTTCCCGCATGCCACTGGGCGAGGTGTTTTCTGGAGTGACCATGGGGTTGGGGATTTTCTTCCTAGCTGTCTTTATCCAGGCGCCTGACAGTCTTCTACTTGCTCGTTTGGATGGGCAATGGCTGAGCTTGCAAGTTGATTGGATTAAGGTTTTGGAAATTCTCTTCATGTCCTTGCCCTTGGTGACCTTGATTGCCAATATCATGCTGGCCAATAACACCTGCGACCTGGAAGAGGATATCCGTAACCACCGCTATACCTTGGTCTATTACATCGGAAAGAAACCTGCGCTCCAACTTTATTTTACTCTTGCTAGTCTGCCCTGGTTGCTCTGGTTGATTTATTGCCTGACAGGATTTTTGCCAATCTGGGCCTTGCTCGGTCTACTTGGAATTATTCCTGCCTACAAGAGTTTGAAGAGATTCCTGAAAAAGCAGGTTAAGGGAGAAACCTTTATCGAAGCTGTGAAAAGCTTTGTCCTCTTTGCAGCTATCTATGTCTTGTTTTTAGTAGTAGCCATTATCTTTTGGAGCTGGAAATAGTAAATGATAGAATCAGTCTTCGGGCTGATTCTTTTCTGCTTTTATATGCTATACTAGAAGAGAATTGAGGTGGATGGAATGTCACGAACACAAGAAGAACGCTTGATAGAACTATATGAAAAGGGAGTGCTAACCAAGGCAGAAGCACGGGCTCTGTTTCTGGAATTAGACCAACAGCCGGAATTTCTCTTGGAGGATGAAAAAGCTAAATTGAGCTTTAGTCTGCCCAATCTCAAGGTGTTTTCTTCCAATAAGCGCAAGCAAGAATATAGCTTTGACGGAATCGAATCTCTTTTTCTCAATATCCTAGCAGGGCGTTTGACCGTGACCCAATCCAAGACGGACCAGGTGGGCCTTGAGATTATCTATCAAGAAAATGCACCTGAGGAAAAACTCCCCCAGCTCTATGTGGAGAAAAAGGGTCTCTATTTTTCTAGTAGTCTGCCCTGCAAACTGACTATTAGCTTGCCTCAGCGCTGGATGTCGGTCTTTGACCTGGACCTGGGTCAAGCAGATGCCCGCTTGGATTACCTGCCTTTTGAAGACATCTCCATCCGAAGTTCGAAGGATAAAAAACAACAGGATATCCGTTTGAACACATGTGGTGGTTATGCCCAACATCTCTATGTCCAGCTGGATCAAGCACCCTTGATATTGCAGGCTGGAAAGGGGCAAGGAATTCAAGGAAAAATTGAATCGGAGACTGGACAAATTCGAGTCAATCGCCGGAAAAAAATCAGTCCCTACCGATTTGAGAAATCAGGCGATGATGTGCTCTATATCCGTGCTCAGACTGGTCAAAGTGCCTTTTATGTGAAAGGAATAAAAGATGTCGATTGAATTATATAAATGCAAACAGGGAAAAGTCTTAGCTGGTGTACTGGCTGGCCTAGCCCACAAGCTGGGCTGGGAAGTCTGGCTGGTTCGTGGCTTATTCTTAGCCAGTCTATTGATCGGTAGAGCTTCCTTGCTAACCTTGGTCCTCTATATAGCAGGTGCCTATTTTCTTCCCTACAAGGAAGAGCAGGATGCTGAGCGTTATGGAATGGGCCCACGAAAAATCAAGGATGCTGAAAAAATTCGGAAAAACTGGTTTTAAGAACAGGGTTTGGGAGCTTTCTTCCAAACTTTTTCTTATTTGTTACCAATTAGTGTTGCTTATGGTATAATATACTGAGAACCGTATTCACAGCTCGGTACCTGAGATAAGGATTGTTTTTCTCGAAATACAGTCAGTATTGTAGCAAAAACGGCTTTGATGTGAAAAAACGATTTCTTATTTAAAGGTACCGTACTTGTGGATACAATTTCAGAGCGAAAGAGAGGGATTGCATGACAGTATATGTAAAAGATTTGGTGGATAATCTGCGGATTGAGCCTGCGTATAGTACAGAAGAGTTGTTGCGCAAGGAAATTACAACAGCTGATATTACGCGTCCAGGCTTGGAGATGACGGGCTATTTTGACTATTACGCTCCAGAGCGGATTCAGCTCATGGGGATGAAAGAGTGGTCTTATATGATGGCCATGACAGCCCATAACCGCTATCAGGTCCTATCGCAGATGTTTCAGCCGGAAACGCCGGTGATTATCGTAGCCCGTGATTTGGAAATTCCTGAGGAGATGTACAAGGCGGCCAAGGAAAAGAAAATTGCGATCTGCCGTAGCAAGACAGCGACCAGTCGTTTGTCTGGGGAATTATCTTCTTTCCTAGATAGTCGTTTGGCCCAACGGACCAGTGTTCACGGAGTTCTCATGGATATTTATGGCATGGGTGTTCTCATCCAGGGAGATTCTGGTATCGGTAAGAGTGAAACTGGTTTGGAATTGGTTAAGCGTGGTCATCGCCTGGTAGCGGATGACCGTGTGGATATTTTTGCTAAGGATGATGTGACTCTGTGGGGTGAGCCAGCAGAAATTCTGCGCCACCTATTGGAAATCCGTGGGGTCGGTATCATTGATATCATGAGTCTCTATGGTGCGAGTGCCGTTAAGGATTCATCAGAGGTTCAGTTGGCGGTTTATCTGGAAAATTATGAAACAGGCAAGGTCTTTGACCGTCTGGGCAATTCAGGCGACACCATCGAGATTGCAGGTGTTGAAATTCCGCAAATCCGTATCCCTGTCAAAACTGGTCGAAACATCTCTGTCGTGATTGAAGCAGCTGCTATGAACTACCGTGCCAAGCAGATGGGCTTTGATGCGACCAAGATGTTTGAAGAACGCTTGACCAACTTGATCGAAACAAACAAGGAAGAGGTCTAGTATGGGGCCAATTGCTATTCAATTAGGGCCTCTGGAGATCCGCTGGTATGCAATCTGTATTTTGACAGGCTTGATTCTAGGTGTGTATTTGGCATCGAAAGAGGCACCTAGAAAGAAAATTTCTTCAGATGATATCCTGGATTTTATCCTCTGGGCTTTTCCTATTTCAATCATCGGGGCTCGCATTTACTATGTCGTTTTTTCCTGGGACCAGTATAAGGACAACCTGCTGGATGTCTTTGCCATTTGGAATGGTGGGATTGCTATCTATGGTGGTCTGATAACTGGTGCCTTGGTCCTCTATTTCTTTACCAGATACCGGTTTATCGAGACCCTGGACTTCCTGGATGTGGTAGCACCATCGGTTATGCTGGCACAGGCTATTGGCCGCTGGGGCAATTTCTTTAACCAGGAGGCCTATGGTGCAGAGGTAGCCAACTTGGACTACCTACCAAGCTTTATCCGAGACCAGATGTTTATCGATGGTGCCTATCGCCAGCCGACCTTCCTCTTTGAATCTGTCTGGAATATCCTTGGTTTTGCTCTCATCTGTGTCTTGCGCAGAAGACCGAAATTCCTCAAGCAGGGAGAAATCACCGCCTTTTACCTGATTTGGTATGGCTGCGGTCGTCTCTTGATTGAAGGCATGCGGACAGATAGTCTCATGTTCTTTGGCATTCGAGTGTCCCAATGGCTGTCGGGACTACTTATCCTAGTCGGTATCAGCATGGTCCTGGTGCGGAGAAGAAAATCCACAGTTCCCTATTATCAATCCTAAAAAGGAGAATATATGTTAATCGAAATTTCAGTATTGATCATTGCCTTGTCCATTGCGGCAGTGGCTATCTACCTGGTCCTGCTCCTGCAAAAAGTCGGCAAGGTGACAGATGAGGCCCAGCAAACCATTAAGGTCTTGACCAGTGATGTCAATGTGACCCTCTTTCAGGCCAATGAAATCCTAGCCAAGACCAATGTCCTGGTCGACGATGTCAATGGCAAGGTGTCAACTCTCGACCCGCTCTTTGTGGCAGTGGCAGACTTGTCGACTTCAGTGTCCGACCTCAATGCCTCGGCGCGTGATTTGACAGTCAAGGCCAAGTCAGCGGGCAAATCAACGGCTAAAGCAGGCGGAGCCCTCTCTGCCCTTACAACAGTATCATCTCTCTTAGGAAAGAAAGGAGCAAAAAATGGTAAAAAAATCTAGTATCGTCACAAGCCTCTTGCTGGGTGCAGCAGGTGGAGCGGCAGCAGCAGCTTTTCTGGCCACCAAAACAGGGAAGGCAGTAAAGGATAAGGTGATTTCTTTTGCTAATGACTACAAGGAAAACCATGAAGAAATCAATGCCGACATAGTCTCTAAGGCTCAGGATTTGGGCAAGCAAGCTACGGATAAATTTACAGAGGTCAAGTCTCAACTGGAAACAGGTGAATTGACGGTCGAGGACCTGGTGCAGACAGGCAAAGAGAAGTCTAAGGATTTGTTTGAATCAATCAAGTCTAAGACAGTCCATGCGCCAACAGTTGATGAAGAAGATGTCGAAGATGCAGTGATTGTGTCTGAAGATATTGAAATGGACATTGCGGACGTCGTAATAGAATCAGTTGTCGAAGCAGTTGAAGAAGACCAGACTTCGGAAACAGAACTCTAATCATAACATGAAAAATTGGGTAGAGCAGTCTATCCAATTTTTTTGTATAGGTTGAAGCATCAGAGTAGACAAAAACACCATGGTTTTCCATGGTGTTTGTCGATTTTTAGCGCTTATTGGCAGAAATTTCGATCTTATAGTATTTCCAGTGTTTATAAGTCTCTACATATTCAATTACTTCATTGCTGCCACTCTTATGTGTAGTGCGGATTTGAAGAATGCTTGGTTCTTTTGCCTGAAGCTTCAACTGTTCCTTGACATCCTTAGGTGAAGGGAAAACAATTTCATTGGTTTCCACATAAGGTTCCTCAGACATGTGGATATTGAAGTCTAGCTTAAATCGTTGATAGAGCGATTGGAAATGCGAGAGATCTGCTTGAGGCTGTTGAATATATCGAGCAGGGATGTAAGACTGGTGGTAAATATAAGGTTGACCATCTGTTGTACGCACGCGAGAAATCTTGTAATAGAAGTCATTGCTATCCAATTGAAGCTTTTCAAGAATATGAGCTTCATTTCCTTTTTCACAACCCAGCACTGTGACAGTGTCGTTGCCGATAGGGAAAATCTCGATATCAGAAAACTCAACAAGCTTTCCTTTGCGAGAACGAGAAACGAAGGTTCCTTTACCCTGTTGGCGAACGAGGTAGCCGTCCTTAACCAATTCATTGACTGCACGGATAACAGTGATAGAACTTACGTTAAATAGCTTGGTTAACTCAGCTTCGGTGTAAAACTTATCGCCATTCTCAAATTTTCCTGAAATAATTTGCTGACGAAGATCGTTTTGAACTAATTGATACTTAGGTACTTTCATAGTAGGTTTCCTTTCTTTTTCCTAATACTTCCCTTTAACTTTCATTATACTAAATATCTTTAAAATTGAAAACTGGAAATGCTCAAAATTGCTCAAAAATGCACAAATTTCTTTCAAAAATAGGCTTTGAAAAAAATTTAAAAAATTTTACATTTTTTCAAAAAAACTACTGGACATAACCAGTAATTTGTGTTAATATATTGATAACAAAGGGATGCAGTGACATCGGAGGCAAAATAAATGCAGAAATTTGAAATAAAGGATCAGTTCTATTTGGATCAGAAGTCTTTCAAAATTCTTTCTGGTGCAATTCATTATTTTCGGGTTCACCCTGATGATTGGTATCACTCTTTGTACAATTTAAAGGCCCTGGGTTTTAATACAGTTGAAACCTACGTCCCCTGGAACTTGCACGAGCCTCAGAAAGGTCAGTTCAACTACGAAGGAATCTTAGACATCGAACGATTTCTAAGCATTGCTCAGGATTTAGGACTATATGCTATTGTTCGTCCTTCCCCCTATATTTGTGCAGAGTGGGAATGGGGAGGTCTCCCCGCTTGGTTGATGACGGAGGAGCTTCGGATACGTTCGCACGATGCAACTTATCTGAGGCATTTAGATGAATATTACGCTTCTCTTCTTCCGAAATTGGCCAAGCACCAACTCTCACAAGGTGGAAACATTCTCATGTTCCAAGTGGAAAATGAATATGGTTCCTACGGTGAGGACAAGGAATACCTGAGAGCAGTAGCAGATTTGATGAGAAAGCATGGCCTGACAGCTCCCTTTTTCACATCGGATGGTCCATGGAGAGCCACTCTGAGAGCTGGTACCCTGATAGACGATGATGTTTTGGTCACAGGAAACTTTGGTTCCAAGGCTGCAGAAAACTTTGCTATGATGCAAGATTTCTTCGATGAATACGATAAGAAGTGGCCACTCATGTGTATGGAATTTTGGGATGGATGGTTCAATCGCTGGGGAGATGAGATTATTCGCCGGGATCCAGATGAGCTTGCCCAGTCTGTCATGGATTGTATCCAGCTTGGGTCTATCAATCTTTACATGTTCCATGGAGGGACTAACTTCGGCTTTATGAACGGCTGTTCGGCCCGGGGTCAGATTGATTTACCACAGGTAACTTCCTATGACTACGATGCCATCTTGGATGAGGCGGGGAATCCTACTAAGAAATTCTATGCTATTCAATCCTTGATGAAGGAAGCCTATCCAGAATTGAACTATGCTGAACCACTCATTAAAGCAGCCAAAGCCTACCCATCGGTGGAATTAGAGGCAAAAGTTAGTCTCTTTGGGACACTAGAAAATGTAAGCGGTTCCCTATCTAGCTTCTATCCACAAAATATGGAAGAGTTGGGTCAGAATACAGGCTACATTCTCTACCAGACTACCATTGAAAAGGATAAGGATGAGGCGGAACGGTTTAGAGTGATTGATGCGCGTGACAGGATACAGGTCTATGCAGATGGCCATCTGGTCACAACTCAGTATCAGACGGAAATCGGTGAGGATATTGAGCTGGATTTGCAGAATCAGCACACCGACATTTCAATCCTGGTCGAAAATATGGGACGTGTCAATTATGGCCACAAGCTAACCGCACCAACCCAGTCCAAAGGTATTGGTCGGGGCGCGATAGCTGATCTTCACTTTATCGGCAATTGGCAAACCTATCCTCTCCCCCTAGAATCTGTGGAAACGGTAGATTTTACCAAGGAGTGGAAGGAAGGGCAACCAGCCTTTTACCGCTACCGATTTGAAGTGGATGAACTGGCAGACACCTACCTGGACATGACAGGATTTGGTAAGGGTGTAGTATTTGTAAACAATGTTAATATTGGTCGGTTTTGGGAAAAAGGCCCAATCCTCTATCTCTATCTTCCGAAAGGATACTTAAAGAAAGGAGAGAATGAGATTATCGTCTTCGAGACGGAAGGAAGATATAGAGAGAAGATAAGCTTTTCACAAGAACCCATCTATAAAGAAATCTAAAAGGAGAACTAGTATGGCAATTATTGCTACACGTATTGATGGTCGTTTGATCCACGGTCAGGTTGCTAACCTATGGACTACCAAATTAAATATCGGTCGTATCATGGTTATTGACGATGCTGTTGCTCAAAACGACATTGAAAAACAAGGATTGAAATTAGCTTGCCCACCTGGTGTAAAATTATCCATTTTACCTATCGAAAAAGCAGCTAACAACATCAAGGAAGGTAAGTACGATAGCCAACGTCTCTTGATTGTGGCACGTCGCCCTGAAAACTTCCTGCGCTTGGTTGAATATGGTGTAGAAATTCCTGAATTGAACGTAGGGAACATGTCTCAAACACCTGAAACGCGTTCAGTGACTCGTTCTATCAACGTGGTTGATAAGGATATCGCTGATTTTGATGCCTTGGTTGCCAAGGGAGTAAAATTGATTGCTCAAATGGTACCAGGTGATACACCTAAAGACTTTATGCCTTTGTTGGATAAAGTTCGTTAACATTCGGATATTTTTGAAAAATTTTAAAGGAGGAACACTATTATGCAATTCTGGCAAATAGTACTTTTAACGCTCTACTCTGCTTATCAGATTTGTGATGAGTTGACTATCGTATCGTCAGCAGGTTCACCAGTCTTTGCAGGGTTCATCTCAGGCTTGATCATGGGTGATATGGCCACTGGTCTTGCTATCGGTGCATCTCTTCAATTGATGGTACTCGGTGTTGGTACCTTCGGTGGTGCATCTCGTATCGACGCAACTTCAGGTGCGGTTCTTGCGACAGCTTTCTCTGTTTCACAAGGTATCGATCCAGAACTTGCGGTATCAACTATCGCGGTACCAGTAGCGGCACTTCTTGTTTATACTGATATTGCAGGTCGTTTCTCAACTACTTACTTCGCACACCGTGTGGATGCTGCGGTAGAAAAATTTGACTATGCAGCAATCGAACGCAACTACCTTCTTGGTGCGATTCCATGGGCACTCTCTCGTGCACTTCCAGTCTTCTTGGCTCTCACTTTCGGTGGTGGCTTCGTTGAATCAATGGTTAACACTATCCAACAATACCAATGGGTTGCTGATGGTTTGACTCTCGCTGCTCGTATGCTTCCAGGTCTTGGATTTGCAATCTTGCTCCACTACCTTCCACTTAAACGTAACCTTCACTACTTGGCAATCGGTTTTGCCCTTACAGCTATGTTGACTGTTCTTTACGGTAACGTATCTGCATTGGGTGGTGCTGTTGCAGGCATCGTTGGAACTCTTCCAGAAGATGCAGGTGTATCATTTGTAAACAACTTCAAAGGTTTGTCAATGATCGGTATTGCGATTATCGGTGCATTCCTTTCAGTATTGCACTACATCAATAGCCAAAAAGTAGCAGTGGTTGCTCCATCAAATTCAGAAAGTGGGGAAATTGACGATGACGAAATCTAATTACAAATTAACAAAAGAAGATTTTAATCAAATCAACAAACGTAGCTTGTTCACTTATCAATTGGGTTGGAACTACGAGCGGATGCAGGGTTCTGGTTACCTCTACATGATTTTGCCTCAATTGCGTAAAATGTATGGAGATGGAACTCCTGAATTGAAAGAAATGATGCAATTGCATACGCAATTCTTCAATACTTCTCCATTCTTCCACACCATCATCACTGGGATTGACCTTGCCCTCGAAGAAAGCGACGGTGTTGCTTCTAAAGACGCGGTTAATGGTATCAAGACTGGTTTGATGGGACCATTTGCCCCTATCGGTGACTCTATCTTTGGTTCCTTGGTACCAGCTATCATGGGTACAATTGCAGCGACTTTTGCAGCTGATGGGAACCCACTCGGTATCTTCCTCTGGGTTGCTGTAGCAGTTGTCTACGACATCTTCCGTTGGAAACAGTTGGAAGTTGCTTACAAAGAAGGTACTAAACTAATCACAACAATGCGCGATCGTTTGACTGCCCTTGTTGATGCAGCATCTGTAATGGGTGTCTTCATGATGGGTGCCTTGATTGCAACTATGATCAACTTTGAAGTATCTTGGACTCCAGCAATCGGTGAGAAAACAATTGATATCCAAGACTTGTTGAACTCAATCTTCCCACGTTTGGTTCCTGCAATCTTCACAGGCTTTGTCTTCTGGTTGTTGGGCCGCAAGGGTATGACTTCAACTAAGGCTATCTTGATTATCATTGTATTGGCACTTGCCTTCTCAGCGCTTGGTCGCTTCGCATTTGGTATGGGCGCTTAATATGACAAAGAGCTTAGTGTTAGTAAGTCATGGAACATTCTGCCAGGAACTCAAAAAATCCACTGAGATGATTATGGGGCCACAGGACAATATCTTTACTGTGGCACTCCTTCCTGAAGAAGGTCCAGAAGACTTCCAGAAAAAATTTGAAGAAACAATTGCAGATTTAGACGACTTTGTTGTCTTCGCAGATTTACTTGGTGGAACACCTGCTAACGTGGTTTCTCGTAAATTGATTGACGGTGCGCAGTTTGACCTCTATGCAGGTATGAACATGCCGATGGTCATCGGTTTCTTGAATGGTGTTCTCCTTGGAGAGGACGTTGACTACGTCGAATTTGGTTCAACCAATATTCAACACATCAACAAACTCCTCACATCTAGCGATGATGAGGATGAGTGAAAAACTCCAGTGGAGTTTTTCAGCCCGAGCCTGAAAATACGAAAGCGAGGGTTATTCCAAAGTATTATGGCAAGCTAATACTAGCTTTAAATAGGCTTTAAGTATCCTGAGGGGAAGCAAGTTGATTGCCTCCCCTCATTTGATTTTGTGAGGAAAAGCGATGATTGAAGTAAAAGATTTTGGTGCACAAGCGAAGCTTTATTACATGAAAAATAAGAATGGTATGCAGGTCACTCTGACTGATTTTGGTGCCAGAGTGGTGGAAGTGCTCTTGCCAGTAGAGGAAAATGGTGGTTTACGCAATGTCAGTTTGGCTGCTGAGTCGGATGATGATTACCGTAAGACAGACTTGTACCCTGGTTCAACTATTGTCCCAGTAGCGGGGCGTATTTCAGGAGCTCAGGCTGAGATAAAGGGAACCAGTTATCAGTTCACAGAAAATGAGCCAGGTCGCACCTTGCATGGTGGGATTGACACGGCAAATGAACAGTACTGGGATGTTGCTCTTGACCACGAAAAAAATCAAGTTACCTTTGGGATTGTCCTAAAAGATGGTTTCAATGGTTTTCCAGGAGATGTGAGGGTTGAGGCTATTTATGGTCTAACAGACCAGAATGAGTTGACGGTAGATTATCGGGCGGTGTCTAGCAAAGATACTATTTTCAATCCGACCAATCACATCTATTTCAACTTAACGGGGGATTTTCAGCAGTCAGTAGCTGAGCATAAGATTCGGATTGCGGCCAATCGCTATGCTCCGCTTGGTGAGGATAATATGCCGACCGGTGTCTTAGAGGATGTGACAGGAACACCGTTTGATTTTAGAGCAGGAGCAAGGTTCGCTCAGGGTTTTGACAGCAAGCACCCTCAGAATATCCTTGTGAAAGGTTACGACCATCCATGGCTTTTGGAGCAAGTGGAGGTTCCGGTTGAGGTTGTCAGCCCAGATGGGCAGATTACACTTGCTGTTCGAACCAATCAGCCATCAGTGGTCATCTACACCTACAATTATCCTGTTGAAGCTTTGGCTACCTACCATGGTGCCTTTAGCTTAGAATGCCAGGCTCTGCCAAATGCTTGTAACTTAGATGGTTTTGGCTCTATTTTGCTAGAAAAAGATGAGGAATTCTTGTCTGAAACAGTTTATCAATTTACTTGGTAAGAAGGAGAGGCTCTACCTGCTATACAGATAGGGCTTCTTGTCTTTTTTGGAAAATGTGGTATAATAAATCGGTGTGTTTCAAACGAAGCAGACGAAAGAGGAAAATAATGACGAAAGAACAAGAATTTTTAAAAGAATTTGAGGCCTGGGTCAATACACAGGTTATGGTAAATGAGATGGCGGTAGAAGAAAGCCGTCGTGTATTGGAAGAGGATAAGGATGAGCGTGCTGCAGATGCCTACATCCGTTACGAAAGTAAGCTAGATGCTTATCGCTTTATCCAAGGAAAATTTGCTAACTATCATGCTGGCAAGAGCTTCCATGATTTACCAGATGGCTTATTTGGCCAAAAACATTATTAAAGAGAGGACAAAAATCTTGGCAAAGAAAAATGTAAATCGTAAAAAATTATTGAAAAAACAACTAGCAGACTTGAGACGAGCAGGGCGTGTCGGTCTTGACACTGCTCGCGGAGCTGTTGAGACAGTCGCACATCAGGCTGAAACTGTAGTTGAAAAAGCTGAAACTGCGGTAGAGAAGGCTGTAGAACAAGTGAAAGAAGTTGTAGCAGAGGTGACTTCTTCAGCGGCTTCATTGGATGACTTTTTGGCACTTCCTGAGTTGGAAGGCATTGCAGCAGCACGTTTGGAAACCTTCTACCAAGCAGGCATTCAATCTGTGGCTGATTTTGCAAACCACACAGAAAAAGAGCTCTTGGCTCTTAAAGGCATCGGTCCTGCAACTATCAAGCAGTTGAAGGAAAAAGCGATTGAATTGAAAGCTTAAGAAGCACCGTCCCTGGAATCACGTAACAATAATCTACAGGGTAATTAATAAATAAGACATGAATCAAAAAAATTTTATCAAACAATTTAAAAAAGTTCATGGGCGCAATCCCTCTCCAGTTGAATTGCATCAAGCGATTCAAGAGGGACGTGTGAGAGTAACATCTCGTACACCATTTTCTAAACGCCTTTTTTTAGTACTTGGGATAGCTGTTTTAGGAGTAGGTGGCTATTGTTTGAAACTGGCTTTGCAAGATACTGAGCAAGTAAAGGATGTCAAAGTAATTCCTTCTAAACAGAAAGAAGCAACAAGTGCCTCAAAAACCATATCCACTAGCTCCACTTCAAGCTCAAGCTCTACATCAACATCCGCTAATACCACAGAGACGACCTCCAATAAAATGGATATAGAAGCGCTTTATAAGAGAGATTTAAGGAGTGTCCAGGGGGAGTGGACTAATGGTCAAGAAACCCTGAAGTTGACGGACAAGCTGATGGGGGATGTGGAGGTGATGCAGCATGAAGATGGTTATGTTGAATACATCGTAACAGAAACTGGTGTGAGAACAAGCCGCATAGCTTACTTCTTTTTTCCTGCTGGCACTCCAACCATTGATTTAACTGGTGCACTGATTTCAAATCAGGATGATACAACTAAGGATCGTGTGCTTGTGATGTTTGAAATGTACGGTTCATTTTATTACAGGGCTGATGAAAAAAGCGACAAGCAAGATGCATCAGTAGAAGATGTGCAGGCTCAGATAGTAGAGCGAGTAAATCAGTACCGTAAGGATATCAATCGCTCATTGGTAACACGTACAGATGCGATTGCTGAAAATTTTGTAACGGGATCTGAAAGTCATCGTATTACAGTTGATTGGGTAGTCAATCATTCGGAAAATGAGGGGATAGCGCGCTATGACTCAACAACTGATAGCATTTCCAATATCCAAGTATCAGGAAATACTGTCACTTGCGATATTTCCTATACCACTATCACTTCCTATACTGATGGTCGTTCACCAGCAACAGGTCACTCAAATCGACATTACGTTTTTGAAAAAACTGCAACAGGCTTGTTGATAAAGGATTTTGGTGGTTTGATAGAGTAAGGATTAACAGATTGGTGTAAAGTAGGTTAGAGAGATTGAGAAATCCAGTAAATTTCTTGCACTTGTCTGTCTTATTTGCTACAATAATAGCATTCAGAGGTGTTTTGAGCCCCATTTGTCACAGGAAGCGGTGGTACTGAGAAATCCGCACAAATGTCAAAACTGGTTGCTGAGGATGTGAATCGAATAAGCAAAGTGCAGATAGTTATAGTCTATCTGAACAAGGGTGGTACCGCGGAATAACTTCGTCCCTGTCTAGCAAGTCTAGGCAGGGATTTTCATTTGGAAAGGAGAAATATGCTACATCATGTTGAAATTTACGTTTCAAATCTTGAAACCTCGCGTACATTTTACGACTTTCTCCTGACCAAGCTGGGCTACTCGCTCTATCAGGAGTGGGAAGGGGGATTTTCTATGGCTCTTTATGACTCCAAGTCGCTAGCGACGAAGGAGAGTTTAGAGCCATTGATGCAGTTTGAGCAAAGCGAAAACAGTAATCCTATGTCAAGACCAGAGCAGTACCTGGTCTTTGTCCAAACGCCAGAGGATTTCCTAGAGCCAGGTTATCACCGTTGCCGTACAGGTCTCAATCATCTAGCCTTTCATGCGGGAACACCAGATGAGATTGACCAATGGCGGAAGGAATTTTTGACCAGACGAGTCAAATTGCTCTACGACGACCGCTATCCCCACGCAGGAGGGCCAGATCACTATGCCCTCTATTTAGAAGATCCAGATGGGATTAAGATTGAGTTGGTGGGGGAATTTGAAAGGAGAGGTTTGTGATGAATCTATTTAAGTTAAATGGGAATGAATTGTATCATTTAAAAGATCAAGCATTTAAGCTAGAGCGCGATTTACAACGCTTATTTGAGCGTCACCTAACTCAGTTAACTGGCTTAGAATTTATTGCTTCGGAGTTTTCTATTCAGAATCAGCGCTTAGATACACTTGCCTTTGATCAAGAAACAAATGCCTTTGTTATTATTGAGTACAAGCGTAGCGCCAACCAAAGCGTTTTAGATCAAGGTGTGTCTTATTTGAATACTTTGTTGAAATACAAGGCAGATTTCATTTTGGAGTATCAAGAACGAACAGGGAAGTTGCTAAATAAATCACAGGTAGACTGGTCCCAAAGTAAGGTGGCTTTTGTTTCTCCTAATTTTACTTCCTTTCAAAAACAGGCTGTTGACTTCAAAGATTTGAATATCGAGCTTTGGGAAGTTAGGAAATTTGAAAATGATGTACTATTTGTGAATGGTATTAAAAAATCGAAGAATGCCCCGAGTATTAAGACATCAGTTTCTAAAGAGCAATCGGATCTGTCCCTTGTTGCCCAGGAGCTCAAAACCTATTCGGAGGAAGATTTACTACTCAAAAAATCGGACGATATTGTAGAGTTGTATGACAGCTTTAAACAAGCTATTTTTCAATTGATACCGGATTGTGAGTTAATTCCTACTAAATTGTATGTCGCTTTTAAGAAGGATGGTCATAATATTGTTGATATTGAAATTCAAAACAAGCAGTTAAAACTGTTCATAAATGCACGAATTGGTCAATTGGATGATCCAAAACAATTAACCAGAGATGTTTCCAATATCGGCCATTTTGGTAATGGAGATTATGAGTTGAAGGTCAAGACGACAGACAATTTAGAGTATATCATGAGTTTGATTAAGCAAGTTTTATAAATGTGGAAAGGACAAAATATGTCAAAAGAATTATCACCAAAATACAATCCAGCCGAGGTTGAGGCTGGTCGTTACCAAACTTGGTTGGACCAAGATGTCTTTAAGCCGTCAGGCGATGCGGAGGCTAAGCCTTATTCTATCGTCATTCCGCCGCCAAACGTAACAGGTAAGTTACACTTGGGACACGCTTGGGATACCACCCTTCAAGATATTATCATCCGTCAGAAGCGGATGCAGGGATTTGATACCCTCTGGCTTCCAGGTATGGACCACGCGGGGATTGCCACACAGGCTAAGGTTGAGGAACGCTTGCGGGAGCAAGGCGTGACCCGTTATGACTTGGGCCGTGAAAAATTCCTTGACAAAGTCTGGGAATGGAAGGATGAGTACGCAGCGACCATTCGTGAGCAATGGGGCAAGTTGGGTCTATCTTTGGACTACCAACGTGACCGCTTCACGCTGGACGAAGGCTTGTCGAAAGCCGTTCGCAAGGTCTTTGTAGAACTCTACAAAAAAGGCTGGATCTACCGTGGCGAATTTATCATCAACTGGGATCCAGCAGCTCGCACAGCCCTTTCTGACATCGAGGTTATTCACAAAGATGTCGAAGGTGCCTTCTACCACATGACCTATATGCTGGAAGACGGCTCTCGTGCCCTTCAAGTTGCGACAACTCGTCCTGAAACCATGTTTGGTGACGTTGCAGTAGCAGTTAACCCAGAAGACTCACGTTACAAGGACTTGATTGGCAAAAATGTCATCCTGCCAATTGTCAACAAGCCTATTCCAATCGTTGCGGATGAACATGCAGATCCTGAATTTGGTACAGGGGTTGTGAAAATCACACCGGCCCACGATCCAAATGACTTCCTTGTCGGTCAACGCCACAATCTGCCACAAGTCAATGTCATGAACGATGACGGTACTATGAATGAGTTGGCAGGTGAATTTGCAGGCATGGACCGCTTTGAAGCCCGTAAGGCAACGGTTGCTAAGTTGCAAGAACTAGGTGCCCTTGTAGAAATCGAAAACCGTGTGCATTCTGTTGGTCACTCGGAGCGTACAGGTGTAGTAGTCGAGCCACGCTTGTCAACCCAATGGTTTGTTAAGATGGACCAGTTGGCTAAGAATGCCATTGCCAACCAAGACACAGCCGATAAGGTAGAATTTTACCCACCACGTTTCAACGATACCTTCCTACAATGGATGGAAAATGTACACGACTGGGTTATCTCTCGTCAGCTTTGGTGGGGTCATCAGATTCCAGCATGGTATAACGAATCTGGCGAAATGTACGTCGGAGAAGAGGCACCAGCAGGTGACGGATGGGTACAGGATGAGGATGTCCTAGATACCTGGTTCAGCTCTGCCCTTTGGCCATTCTCAACCATGGGCTGGCCTGACGAAAATGCAGCTGACTTCCAGCGTTACTTCCCAACTTCAACCTTGGTAACGGGCTACGACATCATCTTCTTCTGGGTGTCGCGGATGATTTTCCAATCGCTTGAGTTCACTGGTCGTCAGCCATTCAAGAACGTGCTAATTCACGGTTTAATCCGTGATGAAGAAGGTCGCAAGATGTCCAAGTCGCTCGGAAACGGGATCGACCCAATGGATGTCATCGAGAAATACGGTGCGGACGCTTTGCGTTGGTTCCTGTCAAACGGCTCTGCCCCTGGTCAAGATGTTCGCTTCTCTTATGAGAAGATGGACGCGTCTTGGAACTTTATCAACAAGATTTGGAATATTTCCCGCTACATTCTCATGAACAACGAAGGCTTGACCTTGGATGCGGCGCGTGAAAATGTCGCCAAAGTCGCAGCTGGTGAGGCTGGTAACGTGACGGACCGCTGGATTCTCCACAACCTCAACGAAACCATTGCCAAAGTCACAGAAAACTTCGACAAGTTCGAGTTTGGTGTGGCTGGTCACATCCTCTATAACTTCATCTGGGAAGAGTTCGCCAACTGGTATGTCGAGCTGACCAAGGAAGTACTTTACAGCGACAACGAGGCCGAGAAAGTCATGACCCGCTCTGTCCTTCTCTACACGTTGGATCAAATCCTTCGCCTCCTCCACCCTATCATGCCGTTCGTGACGGAAGAGATCTTCGCTCAGTATGCAGAGGGATCTATCGTTGTGGCAGCTTACCCTGTTGTCAACCCAGCCTTTGAAAATGCTGAAGCTCACAAGGGAGTGGAAAGCCTTAAGGATTTGATTCGTTCGGTGCGAAATAGCAGAGCAGAAGTGAATGTTGCTCCATCTAAGCCGATTACCATCTTGATTAAGACAGCGGATGCTGAGCTTGAAACCTTCTTCAAGGCAAATGAAAACTACATCCGCCGCTTCACAAATCCAGAATATCTGGAAATCAGCTCAAGTATTGCTGCACCAGAACTAGCTATGTCAGCCGTTATCACCGGTGCTGAAATCTTCTTGCCACTAGCCGACCTCCTCAACGTCGAAGAAGAGTTGGCTCGTCTGGACAAAGAACTTGCTAAATGGCAAAAAGAACTAGACATGGTCGGCAAAAAACTCAGTAACGAACGCTTCATCGCCAATGCCAAACCAGAAGTCGTTGAAAAAGAAAAAGAAAAACAAGCCGACTACCAAGCTAAGTATGACGCGACACAAGAGCGTATCGCAGAAATGAAAAAACTGGTTAAGTAGGTAGAATACGATAAAAAGCCCAGCCTAAGAAGGCTGGGTTTTGTGGTATAATAAAGCTAGAAATTCAAACAGGAGGAGTCTATGCAACCAACTTACAACATTGATAATCCCAATCTTTCCTACGAAGCCAAGCAAGAACTCTGGGAAACGGGTTTTGGTCTTCAAAAAGTGGATGGGTTGACTCCGTCTGTTTATATGGAAGAGTTGGCTGATAGGCAAGCTCGTGGAGAGTACACCTATGAGCAGGTGTATGAGGAAATTACGAAATTCCACCAGTTAACTGATGACAGTACGCAAGAGGCAGATATTGTCTCTCTCCGAATTGTTGAAATGCTCTCTCAAAATGGTTTTAGCCTCCGACCAACCACTCTCTTACATATCCACAAAGAACTCTTTCAGGATATTTTTGATAGCAGTATTCCAATTGGAGAGTATCGAACGGTTAACATTACAAAAAATGAGTCAGTTTTAAATGGTGATACTATGATTTATTCAGATTTTCCCTTGACTGTCACCACTTTGGACTACGATTTCCAGCAAGAAAGGGATTTTTCTTATGCTGGCTTAGATAAACAAGCCATTGTTGCTCATATCCAATCCTTTATCTCAGGCATCTGGCAAATACATCCATTCCGAGAAGGAAACACTCGAACAATCACTGTATTTCTTATCAAATACCTTCGCTCACTTGGATTCGACATTGACAAGGAGCCTTTCCAAAAACATGCCAAATATTTCCGCGATGCTCTTGTACTTGACAATGCTAAGTTAGTCAATAAACGCTCAGACTTTTTAACCGCCTTCTTTGAAAATCTCCTCTTGAATGGTCAGAATGATTTATCGAGTGAGAGGATGTATGAAGAGTTGGGGATTGTTGAATAACGGGAAAATAAGTGTATGTACCCAGCCTAAATAGGTTTGGTCTATGGTATAAATAAAGAAAATTATATTAAGAGGTTTATGGAATGACAATAAAAGTATACGCTATTGATAAAGTAGTTGAGGAACGAGTTCTTGACGCCAAACAAATAGATAACATTAGGAAGTTATTTAATTTTTTGATTGGAGAAAATCGCTCACATCTATCTGTCCAATGTATTTTACCGTCTGAAAATCAGACAAGAGATTCAATATTATTTGAATTTAAAAACTTTAATCCTAAGGATGAATTTAACTTTCGTAAATTTGCTGATAAATTGTTAGGGGCAGAAACAAATGAAGATGGAAAACGAAACGAAACAATTCGTACAGGTTTTCTTTTCCTTGAACAAATTGGTAGTAGTATCAAGTTAATTAAATTAGAATCTACTACAGCTATTGATCCAGAGACCTTTGCAATACGGCATGATTTGGGACTAGATAATAGTTATTACAAGATTTGTATTTTTAAGAATGATTTTAACAATGTGACAATCATTGATAAAAGTAATACAGCAGCTAAATTTTGGTATAACAAATTTTTAGGCTTAAAACTGTTTAAAGATAGTGATAGTAATACAGATACGCTTATTAAATTAATTAATAATAATTTATTATTTTCTACAGAAGTTAGAAATCAAGAAAACTACGAAGAAGTTAAAGATTTGTCTTTGGAGTATGTTTTTGAAAGTAGCTCTTTCGATAAGATAGATTTGATGAATAAATTAGTTCAAGCAAATTTGTTAGATACGAATGATGAGAATATGATTTATTCTGAAAAATCATTGGATTTAGATTCAGAATTTGACATATCTAAGAAAATGATTGTTAAACATTTTAAGAAAACACTTCAAATATCAGATATAACAAGCATCTATACGAATAACATTATTGAGATGAGAGAAAGACAAGAGGTAGAATATAATAGAGATACAGGGAAATTAGAACTTGATATTGAAGAACGATACCGTCCACAAGTTTTACAGAATCTTGGTATAGATGAATGAGTAATATTATAAAAAAATGGCAGAATACATCAGCAATTATAAATTCTACTTCGGCTCTCATAGAAGTCTTTAGTAAAAAGGATATTATAACCGTAAAGAAGGATGGTTATTACATATTTAATAAGGAGAATTACTGGCTTTTTGAAGAGGAATTTATCGATGATAAGAGACATACTTTACAACAAATATTTGATAAATTAAGTTATAAAAATTATGATAAAATACAATATTTTGACGATGATATTCGTGACTTTGTTGAATATAAGGGTAACGATGTCAAACTATATTTAAAAATTCTCCATTCAAACCTAATTGATGGTGTGGCTATTAATAAATTAAAAACTTCTCTAGACCTTCTATCCCGTGGTGGTTATGAGACTAAAAGTGAAAGAGTACAGCATCTGATAGACATATATATTTTGTTGTTGTTATCCAATCGAACTAAGAGACAACAGAATAAATTAGAATTTACTTTTGAGGGAGAGTTAGACTTCTTTTCATATAAAACTGAATTTGGGAATAGAAACTTTGAAAGTGGTTTATTGGAAATATTTAATTGGATTATTCATGATCAAGAATATAGTGAAGCGTATAAGGTAAAATTACAAATTGTCAGGACCTTAATCGTAAAACAAAGACATTTGAAGGAATTACAATTACTCAAAAATCAATCTGAATCTATTTTTAATAGAATAATTAGTGGAAAGACGGATCGATATTTTGAACTTCAGAATAGTCTAAAAGATGATTTTATTAAAATTTCTACAGAAGTTAAAAACTATAATTCAAGTTTAAATACTAAGCTGTTTGGTTGGTTGACAGCTTTTTCACTAATAATTTTTGACTTTATCAAAGAGAATGGAGGCCCAGGATTATTCCATAGGATTATTTTTTCAAATTCTGAAAAGACACGATTATTATTGCTTCTTCTATTTGGTGCATTGATTATTATAATGACAATGTTTAATTTAGATATCAAAACTATTAGAAAACAATATCTATCTCTAAAAGATTTCTATGTTAATCAAATGTTAGTATCAGAAGATGAATTTAATAAATTTATCAACAAGCCAATGTATTGCAATTTCTATAATTTATTATTATTTTTTCTATTAATTGCCCTCTGTATTCGTTTTTGGATAACTTTAAAATGAATATTTATATTCTAGAAAAGTAATTATTTTGTAAAAATGTTATACTATCCTAGTTAAATAATTTTCTAGAAAGCAGGTGCTTACATGACAAATTCTGTAAGTTCACGCCAGCAGGGGAAGTTTGCTATTGCAGCGTTCTTCTCTGGTGTTGGTGGAATTGAGTTGGGCTTTGAGCAGACCAACGAGTTCAGAGTGGTGTATGCCAACGAGTTTGATAAGTATGCCAGACAGACTTATCAGTTGAATTACCCAGATACTTATCTGGACGGGCGTGATATTCACGCCGTATTGCCAGAGGAAATCCCTTCGGAAACAGTCGATGTGATTGTAGGAGGTTTTCCTTGTCAGGCTTTTAGTATCGCCGGCTACCGCAAGGGCTTTGAAGATGACCGAGGCGACCTTTTCTTTGAGTTGCTTCGTATGATTGAAGCCAAGAAACCCAAGGCGATTTTTGTCGAGAATGTGAAGAACATGGTTTCACATGACCACGGCAATACCTTCAAGGTTATCCGTGAAGCCTTGACCGAGAACAATTACTTTATCAAGTGGAAGGTCTTGAACGGCAAGGATTACGGCAATATCCCGCAAAATCGTGAGCGGATCTACATTGTTGGTTTTGATAACAAGGAAGCCTACGATAAATTCGAGTTTCCAGAGGAAATCAAGCTGACCACTGGGCTTCAAGATGTTATTGATTTTGGGGCAAAACCAGAGGAGAATTACTATTATCGCCAAGGGAAACAGCCTTTCTTTGAGGAGTTAAAGCACGCTGTTACCAGTCAAGATACAGTTTACCAGTGGCGACGCCAGTATGTTAGGGAAAATAAAAATGGTGTCGTGCCAACCCTGACGGCTAACATGGGAACAGGTGGGCATAATGTTCCCCTCATCTTAACTGATACTGGAGAAATTCGTAAGCTAACGCCAAAAGAAACTTTTAACGTTCAAGGTTATCCAAAGACCTTCAAAATTCCAGAAGGTGTGTCCAACGGGCAGCTCTACAAACAGGCTGGCAACAGCGTTGTTGTACCAGTTATCAAGCGGATTGCGGATAAGATTGCCGAAGCGTTGAAAACGTCCTCCGGACCGTCACAGTTGGAACGAACTGGAAATGTCGCTATCATCTATACCAAGATGAATGGTCAGTTTGAAGGGCAGTCTTATGTGAAAGACTTTGTTTCGACTTATGACGAAGCGATTGCTAAGTTAGATAGCTATAATGACGGTTTAGGAATTTTGTCGGACGAAGACTATCTACGCTTGGTCAAAAAAGGTGGTCATTTGGAATTTTATAGCATCGCTATTACGAATAATTAAATTAGAGGACTAGTGAAAATCTAGTCTTCTTTTGCTATACTATGATTAGAAAAAAGAGGTAGAGTCTATGTGGGAAAAATTAAAAGCAGAGCAAAAAGAAAAATATCGAACCTTAATCACTAATTTTGCAAGTCTTAGTGAGGCTTTTTCACAAAAGTCTGAATCAGATGAGGAAAATGAAACCTTTAATTATGTAGCTCCGATTATCAATTCCAAGTTCCAAGAAACAGTCTTTCAGAGGGCCTTTCAAGCTGTAGGTGAAGATATTGCCAACACTTCCTTTGATGCCTCGGTTATGGTGGACAATCAGTATAAATATCTAGTCGGAATCAAGTCTTTCGGCATTCAGTCAGGTGACCAAAAAGTTGCCCAATTCAAGAAAGATTCGCAGAGTTGGACGGAAATTCTGCAAGAAATCAAGTTTAATGCGATGATTGCTCCAGATAAAGAAACGGCCAATAAAAATAATCATTCACTTTACTTGAAATTGGCCAAGGAAATTTCCCTGCTACGTAACCAACGGATTGAGTCATCAAAGGCACAAATTCGTGGTTTTGCTTCTGATTCAACGGTGGAATCTGTTTACCATGTTTTAATGCCAACGGCAAAGGGAGCTAAGCCACAAATTTTTGTAGGGGAAACTAGCTACCTTCCAATTGATGTTGAAAATTTGCAGATTAAGGGAGCGACCAGTCTAAAGACACCGACAAATTTTGCCTTTACAGATGGCCAACATGATTACAAATATACCGCAGCAGATAGTCAACTTCACATGACATTCCATAACAAAGAGATAGTTGTAGATACATGGGATGTGGACTATGTGGAAGATCCATTTTATATTTTTGAAAATCTCCACACTTTATCTGCGGATGAGAAAGAAAAACAAGTTCTTGATACAGTGTCATGGGTTATCACAGATAAGCATGGTCATGTTGAAGAAAATTCAGGCTTTAATGCCTTTAATGGTGGAGCTAAGTTAGCTAAAAAAGATAGATTATCACGCATTCAGCGAATCCAAGAGGAATTTTTGGATCAGCTCAGCTCGGAAGAACTTGCGTTTGTAACTTATTCTTTGGAAGAAATTTTATTGAAAAAGTGGTCCTCTAAAGAAGAAAAAGCTGAAATGAAAAAAATTCGGACTGCCTTGATAAACTTTGCTCAGGAGTCGGGAATTGAAAAGCTATCTGAAAAACTGGAGAAATTGGTTTACCGTCCAGTTAGTGAAGTTTACATCCCACTGCCTGATTCTAAGAAGTTTCATGATGCTCGACCAGACTTTTTCGGTCACAATGTTGGGACATTTGATGAAACAGGCAAAAAATTGGCACTGTCGAAAGAAGAACGAACTTTTACGCTTCGTTTTCTATCATCAGGAGATGCTATTGAAGCCTACATCAATCAAGAATCAGGCAAGGCTATTCAGTCAGTGGATAGGCAAGATATTCTTGGTGAATGGTTGCTGAGAGGTGTTTTTCAATTGGCTGAGCGTGAAGTACTGACAGGGAAAAAATTAGAATCTCTGGAAATAAATGGTATTCGATTAACCAAATTCAAAAATGGTGAAATCGGTATTGAATTTATCTGGATTGATACGGAAAATCCACCAGCAGATGCGATTGGCTGGGTTAGTAGGAGAAATTAAGGAAGTTTATTCATGAATAATAAGTATAAAGCTAACCTCCCCTCCCTCCTCCCTTTCGGTTTCATCTTCTCCGATGGTCGCTACACCTACCGTGAGGTCTTCATGGAGGGGCAGTTTGAGGCGGTAGTGGAAGTCGATGAGGCTGGTCAGCTGTCGTCCTATATCTGGGATTGCGAGATGGAGGAGACTTACACTGCTCATCTGGTGACCGCACCCGCAGGAGCCTTTGTCAGCCAGGTCAAAGAGGCTTATGAGGCCATTCTTCTGCGTGTGACCGAAGCCTGCTCTATCGCTCTGCCATTTTCTAAAGACCAAAGCAACCGCATAGCCCAGCTTATCAAGGAGCAGTGGGGCGACCTTCCTGATTATCCCTTTGCCAAGTTGCCGACCTATGGGGCTTTTCGCCATCCCTCCAATAATAAGTGGTATGTCCTAGTCAGTCAGATTCCGAGGGACAAGCTGGATGGGAGCGGCTCTCAAGAAGAGGTGGAGATTGTCAATCTCAAGGTTGACGGTCGGGAAATAGCAGAGCTGCTGAGTCAGTCAGGCATCTTCCCTGCCTACCATATGTCGAAGAAGAACTGGGTGTCAGTCTTACTCGATGATACTGTGGAGGACCAGACGGTGTTTGCCCTCCTTGAGAAAAGTCGGTATTTGGTAGGACCAAAATCCTACAAGGCAGAGCAGGGACCAGATTATTGGGTTATTCCAGCCAATCCCAAGGTCTATGATATCGATACCGAATTTGCGGAAAATAAGGTAGTCTATTGGCCACAAAAATCAACCATTCAAGCCGGGGACATCGTTGCCATTTATGTCACGGCACCAGTACAGGCCATTCGTTATGTTTGTCGAGTCTTGGGGGCGAACCTAGAAAATCACAGGGAATCAGATATTCCGACAGAAAAGAAACTCATGCAGGTCGAGTTGATTGCACAGTTGTCGGATGAGGTGTTACCGAGATCACGCATAATGGACTTGGGAGTCAAGGCGGTACGTGGACCTAGACGGTTGACCAAGAAGGCTATTGAGTACTTGAAATGTCAGTTGAAAGAGTGAAGTGGGTTTGATAGCAGTTTTAAAATTAGGAGGTCTCTAAGTCTTTCTACATTGAAAAATCAAGGGGCAGGGTGCTAGGCATCTTGCTCGTTTTCCTTATTATGCTAGCTAAAAATTCTTGAATTTGTTGCAATATCAGGGGGCTCAAGAGCATTTTCTCATCAGCGACCAGCGGTAGTCAACCTACTTTGAGCAAGAAAAAATTAGGTTGACTACGGCTGAGAAACTGGAGCTCTATTTTTCTCTCTTCAAGGGACGGAGGGATGTTTATGCCCGGTCCTATCTTGCTGAAATTGCTATCCAAGCTGGCTCAGCAGGTATTTGGGTCTCCAATCATGGTGGTCGCCAATTAAACGGCGGTCCTGCTTCCTTTGATGTCTTGCGTGCCATCACCGATAGGGTCAATAAACGTGTGCCAATCGTATTTGATAGCGGTGTTCGCCGTGGGTCTCATGTCTTTAAAGCCTTGGCTAACGGTGCCGATATTGTGGCGCTCGGTCGTCCCATTGTCTATGGTATTGCGCTAGGCGGTGCTCAAGGAACACAAAGTGTTGTCGAACATTTGAACAAAGAGCTCAAGATTGTTATGCAACTTGCAGGTACTCAAACCATAGAGGACATCAAGCGTGCGCCTCTCATTTGTCAGAACCCAATCAATGATTCTTTTTTGGTTGAAGAGAATGGAAAATAATTTCTGGAGAGTTTTTCTCAAACAGAAGTGCCATAATAGAGCTAGAATACTACTTAGCTAAGCGAAGGAGGAATGTTTATGAAACTGTATTATGCACCGGGTACTTGTGCTCTTGCCTGTTGGATTTCCTTGGAGTGGTCCGGTTTAGATTATGAGGTTGAGCGAGTTAAGCTGGGTTCGGAAGAGTATCTGAAAGTCAATCCTTTGGGAATGGTGCCGGCCTTGGACGTACCAGATTATAAGATTGTGACTCAGGCCAATGCTGTTTTGAATTATATTGCTGCAAGCAGTCCAGAAAGTCAGTTGGGACCAGATGCAGACCTGCAATCTCAGACAGAATTTAATGAAATTATGGCCTTCTTGACAGGAGATTTTCATCCATCCTTCTGGCCGATTTTCAGTCCCAACCGCTACACGGTTTCTAAAAAAGCAGATGAACTTGACGCTGTTGTCCAAGCAGCCTATCAACGGGTTGACCGTGTCATGACCTTCCTTGATGGCTTAATTGGCGATACAGACCATGTGTATCGCAACCAACGTACTGTTGCTGACCCCTATGCCTTTGTTATGGCGACTTGGTCGGTCAAAACACCAAAACCGTGGACAGAATACCCAAATCTGGCTCGTTTCATGAAAGCAATGAAAGAGGATGAAGCAGTAGCCAAGGTTTTACAACTATCAAAATAAGTAGATGTGTAAGGGGATCTCAAATTCCCTTATGAGTTTGTAGACAAAGCCTCTTTTAGGACTTTCCTGAGGTGATGCCGGACGGTAGTAAATTTTCTTGTTTCTGGGTTTACTCCTCAAACAGTCTTCCAGACTGTTTGAGCTACCTACGGAATTCCATACCTAGCCATTGAGCCTAAGGTCTCAATAGCTCCGAATGCTTGAGACGACAACGTCTCAAGCATTTTCATCACAGCGGAAAGTCTCGGTGTAGGCCCGCTTCGCTCGCAAAATGAGACTAATTTTTTAATTTTTCTAGCAGAGCTACTCAGTTTATTTTTCCAAAGTATAGTCTGTCTACATTCTGGTAAGGGAAAATAAAATTATTCCCTTATTTTTATCCCTAAGTTGTTAAAAAAATCAGAACATTCAGAAGTTTTTAGTAATTCTAGCCGATTTTCAGTCATCTTTTTGGTATAATAGGTACTATGGAAAAACTCATTGAATTCAAGGATTTTAGCTTTCAATACAAGGCCCAGCAGGAGCCGACACTGAGGGATATCAACTTAAGTATATATAAAGGTGAGAAAGTCTTGATTGTTGGACCTTCGGGCTCTGGTAAGTCAACACTGGGTCAATGTCTTAACGGCATTATTCCCAATATTTACCAAGGTAGTCATAGTGGCCAGCTCTTTATAGATGGTCAGGAGGCTTTTGACCTGTCTATTTATGAAAAATCCCTGCTAGTATCGACTGTTTTGCAGGATACGGACGGTCAGTTTATCGGTCTGTCTGTGGCAGAGGATTTGGCCTTTGCCTTGGAAAATGACATGGAAAGTCAAGAACTGATGCAGCAAAAAGTGGCTGATTGGTCCAATCGTTTGGAATTAAACCAGCTTCTCAACCACCGTCCCCAGGACCTGTCTGGTGGACAGAAGCAACGGGTCAGTCTGGCAGGTGTCCTGATTGATGAAAGTCCGATTTTGCTCTTTGATGAACCTCTGGCCAATCTGGATCCCAAGTCTGGACAGGACACCATTGACTTGATTGATCGCCTGCACCAGCAGGAGGGAGCGACCACCATTATCATCGAGCATCGCTTGGAAGATGTTCTTTATAGACAGGTGGACCGCATCGTTCTCATCAATGAGGGACAAATCCTATTCAACGGTCAGCCGGATCAACTCTTGCAGACCAAGCTCTTGGTGGAAAATGGCATCCGCGAGCCACTCTATTTGGCAACCCTACGGGCTATGGGCTACTCTCTGGAGCAGGCAAATTCTTTATCAAGCCTGTCTGGTCTTGATTTGACAGGACTTCAATCAGTGGATTTGCTCTTAGACCGAGAAGAGGTCCTTGCCAAGCCGAGCTTGCTAGAGGTTAAAAACCTGAACTTCTCCTATCCGCAGAAACAGGCCCTCAAGGACATCCATTTCACCCTCTACAAGGGGGAACGTCTGGCTATCGTCGGGAAAAATGGAGCCGGAAAATCGACCCTAGCCAAGGCTCTCTGTGGTTTTCTGGATGTGGAAGGAGACTTTATCTGGCAGGGGCAATCTATCAAGGACGATTCGGTCAAAGAACGGGCCGAGCGGGTTGGCTATGTCCTGCAAAATCCCAATCAAATGATCAGCCAGAACATGATTTTTGATGAAGTGGCCCTCGGTTTGAGAATGCGTGGAGTGGGTCAAGAAGAAATCGAAAAGCGAGTACACAAGGCTCTGGAAGTTTGTGGTCTCTATTCATTCCGTAAGTGGCCGATTTCAGCCCTATCCTACGGTCAGAAGAAGCGGGTGACCATTGCCTCCATTTTGGTGCTGGAGCCGGAAATTATTCTGCTGGATGAGCCAACAGCTGGGCAGGATGAGCGTCATTACCGTGAGATGATGGATTTCTTAGACGAGCTCAATCGACAAGGTCATACCATTGTCATGATTACCCATGATATGCAGCTGATGCTGGATTATTCGGACCGGGCCCTGGTTGTGGTGGATGGTCAGATTATTGCGGACCAGTCTCCAGCGGAAATCCTTTCGGATGCCGCTATCATTGACAAGGCTAATTTGAAAGAGACTTCTATTTTCCATTTGGCTCAGAGAATGGGAGTGGACCCTCTGGCCTTGACCAACTACTACATGCAGGAAGAAAGGAGAAAGCTATGAGCCAGCAAGCACTTATCGGCTACCAGCAGGGACGGGGCTTTATTTATGAACTATCTGCTGTCAGCAAGCTCCTCTTTTTCTTGATTGTGTCCATCTTGGCCATGATTACCTATGATACGCGTCTGATTATTTTCATCGCCCTCTTTTCCCTCAGTCTTTTCAAGCTATCGGGTATTGATTATAGGAAGGTGTCTTTCGTTCTGATTTTCACGACCATTTTTGCCCTCCTGAATGCGACCATGGTGTATGTCTTTGCGCCTAAGTATGGGGTCGAACTCTATGGGGCGGAGACTGTCCTTTTCAAAGGTTTGGGGCAATACTCCGTGACTAGCCAGCAATTGTTTTACTTGCTGAATTTGTTGCTCAAATACTTTTGCACAGTTCCTCTGGCCATTATCTTTTTGATGACAACCCACCCTAGTCAATTTGCCTCCAGCTTGAATACAATCGGGGTGCCCTATAAGGTTGCCTACGCTGTTAGTCTGACCATGCGCTACATACCAGATATTCAGGAAGAATTTTATGCCATTCGCATGTCTCAAGAGGCGCGTGGCCTGGAATTGTCCAAGAAAGCCAAATTGATGGACCGGATCAAGGGCAATCTGGCCTTGGTTATCCCTTTGATTTTCAGCTCACTTGGTCGGATTGATACCATTTCAACTGCCATGGAATTGCGCCGTTTCGGAAAAAATAAAAAGCGGACCTGGTACACCTACCAGCCCCTGAAAAAAATGGACTATCTGGTCCTATCCATCATCGCTCTACTGGTTCTAGTAACGATTAGCCTATTCTTTATCAATGATGGTAGGTTTTACAACCCTTGGGCATAAGATAAGAAAAAACGAGTTTCGATTGCGAAACTCGTTTTTGAAATTGTATTCACAAGTAAGGTACATGTAGATAAGTGCTCAGGCACCGAGCTGTGAATACCGGTTCTTATAGTGGTCGTTTATTGGGCATGCCTGCCTTGCGTGGAAACTTGTTCGGGGTTTCCTTTTTCTTTTCGACAATGGTCAGGGTACGCGGGTCGCCATTGGGCAGCTCATAATCATGATTCTCCAAGACCTTTGCGAACAAGAGGTTGAGAGCATTTTTGGCCTGGGCTAATTCGTCCTCGGCACTGGATGCTTTGAGGGCAATCAGCTTGCCATTGAGCTTGAGATAGGGGATGGTCAATTCTGATAGGATTTGCATGCGGGCTACTGCGCGAGCGGTCACGATATCAAATTGGGCACGGAATTGCTTGTCCTGGGCAAAATCCTCTGCTCGTCCATGGTAGAAATGGACCTTGTCCAAGCCCAGCTCCTCAGCCAGAAGATGCAGGAAATTGATTCGTTTGTTGAGGGAATCAATGATGGTCACGTCCAGCTCAGGATAGATAATCTTCATGGGCAGGCTAGGAAAACCTGCACCAGCCCCGATGTCCAAGAGTTTGAGTGCTTGATTTTGGATATGACCCTGCAGGATTGGTGCAATAGAATCATAAAAGTGCTTGAGATAAACGTCCTCTTCCTGGGTAATAGCTGTCAGGTTGATTTTTTCGTTCCATTCTACTAGGAGTTCAAAGTAGCGGTGGAATTGGTTTTTCTGCTGTTCTGTTAATTGAATTCCTTGGTCTGCCAAGGTCTTGTAAAATACTTCGGGTTTCATAGTCCTATCTTATCATAATTTTCAACAAAAGAAAAACCTTGGAAGGCGATAGTTGCCTTTCAAGGTTGAGTCTTACTGACCTTGTGAGTCAGCAGATGGAGTGGTTGGTTGTTCAGAAGAATTGCCTGTTTCGGAACCAGTTTCTGTTGATTGAGCATCGCTAGAATTTTCAGTACTCGTATCCTCACTAGTTGTAGGTTCCGTTGAGGACTCTTCGCTCGTCTCACTGGTTGTCCTGCTATAGCTATAGTAGTTATAAACTGGACCAGTATAGCCGTTTATGTAGACGTTGTTTCCATAACGGTAGAGACCGTCAGGTATTTCCCAATCTGCAGTTCCAACAGGATTTAGATAAGTCATCATATTCCGATAGACATCGGTTGCGACACGCATGCCACTATCCAATACTGGAATCTTACGATTGCTGTATCCTGTCCAGACAGCCATAGAGTATTTAGTAGAGAAGCCAACGAAGTTCTCGTCAGGAACAACTATACTACTATAACTTGCTCCAGGAGTAGAGGCAATGATTTCCTTCATCTCATCGTCTGGGTAGTTGGAAGTACCGGTTTTACCAGCTTGAGGAATGCCATAGATGGCAGCATTAGTACCTGGGCCAGATGTCAATACGCTCTTCAACATATCGACCATCATGTAGGCTGTTTCAGGGCTCATTGCACGACTGCCTTCAGGTTCAAACTCAGTAGTTGTTCCGTCGGTGTAGACAATCTTGTTGACATACTGTGGTTTGTAGTAGGTACCACCGTTAGCAAAGGCAGCATAGGCTGCGGCCATTTTTTCACTACTAGCACCGTATTTTTTATCAGGATTGGTTGTGTTGCTGGAAATAGCATTAGAATAGAACATTTCTGGGTAGTCGATACCGAGCTTGTTCAAGAATTTTAATGAATTTTCTAAACCAACAGCCTGTAGTGCCTTGATGGCAGTGGTATTACGAGAAGATTGGATGGCTGTTTTGAGGGTCACATTGCCGAAGTAAGCATTATCCCAGTTATTGACTGGAGTGGTAGTGCCGGGATAATTATAAGGCGCATCCAATATAGTGTCAGCAGTCGATTTATAAATACCCTCTTCAATAGCAGGTGCGTAGTCTGTAATTGGCTTCATAGTAGAACCAAAGTCGCGGTTGGTTTCAACGGCTTGGTTGGTACCGAATGAAGAATTACTGTTTTGATTACGCCCGCCGAGCTGGGCAACGACGTGTCCGTTGGTAACATCGATAACAGTTGAAGCTACCTGGAAGGTTGGATCTGGATAGGCCACGTACATGTCTGTGTTATAGATATTCCAGAGCTGTTGTTGGGCAGCTGAGTCAACGTTGGTGTAGACCTCCATACCTGTGGTTAAGAGATTGTAGCCGGTTTTTTCTTCGACTTCATTGATAACCTCTTTCAGGTAGTTGTCCATGTAGGCTGGATAGGCGGGTGCATTTGACAGGGGCTGGAGACCGTCTGTCACCGGTGATAGGACTGCCTGCTCGTGCTGTTCAGCCGTAATGTATTTTTCTTCTAACATTTCTCCTAGAACCAAGTCCCGACGTGCTTTTGCAGTTTCTGGCTGAGTGTAGGGGTCGTATTGGTTAGGAGCCTGGGGCATACCTGCCAGTAGAGCCAATTGAGGAAGGGTCAATTGATTGAGTTCTTTTCCGTAGAAGGTCTTGGCAGCCGTCTTCATACCATAGTTTCCGTTTGACATATACACTTTATTGATGTAGTACGTCAAAATTTCCTGCTTGGTATTTCGTCTTTCCAACTGTAGAGCCATCCAGGCTTCTTGGATTTTCCGCTTAATATTTTGGTCCTGGGCAGATGTTGAGAAGTAGGTCAACTTAATCAACTGCTGATCCAGTGTCGACCCCCCTTGAAGACGTCCTCCTCGTAGATTATTGAGGAAGGAGCCAGCGATACGAATGACGTCTACACCGCGGTGGTTGAAGTAACGCTGGTCTTCAATGGCTATGATAGCGTTGACCAAGTCGGTCGGAATTTCAGCAGTAGTAGCATTGGAACGTTTTTCTGCCCCCAAGTCCGCAATTAGAGCCCCGTCCTTGTCATAAATCTTACTCGACACGGTCGCAGTAAGAGAGTCTTCTGTCAGTTTAGGAGCTGTAAAGATAAAGAATAGGGTCACAAGACCACCGATAATTACCGTTGTTAAGAATGCGATAATTCCGACGTTTGTGATAAGCAAGAGTGCTTTCTTAAGGGTTGGATTTTTCAACTGAGTCACCACCTAATAGTTTTTCTTCGACAATGGTCAGATAGGGGACGCTGGGATGGGTCCCTAACTGAAAGGCATAGCCATGCTCGCGAACATAGTGCAAGGGCATGGATTTATTGCCCTGAACAGCTTGATAGTAATCTATCAGCTCTTTTGCCGGGAGTAAGTAAGATTCTTTTAATTCTGAAAAGTGTAGAAGGACAAAGCAGATACCGCCTTGCTTGACAACTTCCTGCATATGTTCCAACTGGTGGGCATGAAAGTTTTTCATGGGCATGGAGGTCTTCTGACGGGTTTCCTTGGCTTCAAAGTCAATGTAATGTCCCTTGAAAACGCCGGAATAGTCCGTTGTTGAGGCCTGTCTGAAATAAGCTTCGACAATTTTGGCCCGACTTCGTTTTGGGTAGTCTACCTTGACAATCTGGACAGGGGTCGGTTTCTTATGGATGACCGCAATTCCATGGGAAAGGTAGTAAGCATTGCTCTCATTGATAGCAGCTTCAAAGGACATCCCACGATTGGCAAAATTAACCGTTTCCTTTGCAGAATCTTTTTTTGTTCTAGTGATTTTCCTATTTATCTGATGAGGATAATTGACCATAGAACTCCTTACTGATAAAATAATATCAGCATATTATACCATAATTAGGGAAAAGAGTACAAGAAATGCACATCAAGAGCCTTTTAGTAACAGGCTATCGTCATACTGATTTGGGAATTTTTTCAGATAAGGATACAAAATTAGTCATCATCAAAGAGGCTATTCGCAGAGACCTGATCAAGTTTTTAGAAAATGATGGGGTAGAGTGGTTTATTCTGACTGGAAATCTGGGCTTTGAGTATTGGTGTTTGGAAGTTTTGTTGGATTTGAGGCAGGAAGGCTATGACTTTCAGATAGCTACCATTTTTTCCTTTGAAAGCCATGGAGAGAATTGGAACGAAGCTAACCAAGTCAAGCTAGCCCGATTTAAGCAGGTCGATTTTGTTAAATACCTCTATGTTTGCTATGAAAATCCTGGGCAATTTAAGCTGATTAACCAGTTCTTGTTGGACCATACGGAGGGAGCCTATTTATTCTATGATCCTGAAAATGAAACAAACTTGAAATATCTCTATACTTCAATCGTAAACAAAGAAGATTATACTGTTAAGGTACTGAGTTTTGATGATTTAAATGAAGTAGCGGAAAATTTTTCTAATTCTGAGTGATTTGGCTTGATTTTTCCTTATTTTTTTTAATATAATAGAAGTAGTGATGTTTAAAGAAAAGGATGAGACAGATGGCGAGTATTAAGTTGACGACAAAGGATATCTTTGAGCAGGATTTTAAGATTGGTTTTCGTGGTTATGATCAAGACGAGGTCAATGATTTTCTTGATGAAATCATGAAGGATTACGATGCCTATGAAGCCATTGTAAAGGAATTGAAGGGCGAGATCGCTAGGCTTAAAGCCCAGCTGGCAAATACTTCTCGTCAACCAGCCCCTGTTGCAGAGGAGCCAGAAGCTTTCCGTGCAGAGCGGATGAGTTCAGCCACAAACTTTGATATTCTCCGTCGCATCAATCGTCTGGAGAAAGAAGTCTTTGGTAAACAGATTGCCCAAGAGTAGTAGATAGACATGTGTAATTTTCGGATAATCGCGTGGTAGTAATCTACCATGAGGAAAGTCCATGCTAGCACCAGCTGCAATGCTGGTAGTGTTTGTGCTAGGCGAACCAATAAGCCTAGGGACGTCTTTGACGTTACGGCGGTTAAAATGGCTACGTCCTTGGATATGCCAGAGTAGGCCTGAAAGTGCCACAGTGACGAAGTTTTTATGGAAACGTAAAAAATGGAACGCGGTAAACCCCTCAAGCTAGCAACCCAAACTTTGGTCGGGGCATGGGATGGATGGAACGGTACTCCCAGAGTAGAACAGAAATCCTGACTGCGTAAGCGGTAGACAGATGATTATCGAAGGTGGTAGGACCTAGTACCACTGGAACAAAACATGGCTTATAGAAAATTGCATAATAGGTGGCTAGCTTTGCTAGCTTTTATTATAGAGGAAAAAGATGAAAAAACAATTTGAATTGATTGCGACAGCGGCGGCTGGTTTAGAGGCGGTCGTTGGTCGTGAAATTCGAGAACTGGGCTACGACTGTCAGGTTGAAAATGGGCGCGTGCGTTTCCAAGGTGATGTCAAATCTATCATTGAAACCAACCTTTGGTTGCGTTCGGCAGACCGGATTAAAATTATCGTGGGGAGTTTTCCCGCACGCACCTTTGAGGAACTCTTCCAGGGGGTCTTTGCCTTGGACTGGGAAAACTATCTACCCTTGGGCAGTAAATTTCCTATTTCAAAAGCCAAATGTGTCAAATCCAAGCTCCACAATGAGCCGAGTGTACAGGCCATTTCTAAAAAGGCTGTCGTGAAAAAGTTGCAAAAGCATTTTTCGCGTCCAGAAGGCGTTCCCTTGCAGGAAGTTGGGGCAGAGTTTAAGATTGAAGTCTCCATCCTGAAAGATGTGGCCACGGTATTGATTGACACGACGGGTTCCAGCCTCTTCAAACGTGGCTACCGCGTTGAAAAAGGTGGCGCACCCATTAAGGAAAATATGGCGGCAGCCATTTTACAGCTGTCTAACTGGTACCCAGACAAGCCTTTGATTGATCCGACTTGTGGTTCGGGCACTTTCTGTATTGAGGCGGCCATGTTGGCTAAGAATATGGCTCCGGGGCTCAAACGCAGTTTTGCCTTTGAAGAATGGCCTTGGGTTGATGAGGAGCTGGTTGCACAAGCTCGCAAAAATGCGCAGGCAGCGGTTAAATCTGACCTAGTCTTGGACATTGCCGGTTCAGACATCGATGCCCGTATGGTTGAAATGGCCAAGAAAAATGCCTTTGCGGCCGAAGTAGACCAAGATATTGTCTTTAAGCAAATGCGCCTGCAGGACTTGCATACAGACAAGATAAATGGTGTTATTATTTCAAACCCACCTTACGGTGAGCGTTTGTTGGATGATGAGGCCATTATCAAGCTCTACCAAGAAATGGGGCAAACCTTTGAGCCTTTGAAAACATGGTCTAAATTTATCTTGACCAGCGACGAGCAATTTGAGCAGCGGTTTGGAAAACAAGCAGATAAAAAACGGAAATTATACAATGGTACGCTGAAGGTTGACTTGTATCAATTCTTTGGTCAACGAGTAAAACGTTCATAAAATAAAGTGAGGTAGATATGTCAAAGAAACATGAGAAGGCACAAGCAGAGCCAGTTAAGGACGAGCAGATTCTGGACTTTGAAGCAGCAAAAGATATGACCATCGGTCAGGCAGCACAAAAACAGCAGGAAATTGAGGCTGGCATTACCGATACGGATGGCCTTTTAGACCGCTACATCAAGCAACACCGAGATGAGATTGAATCTCAAAAATTTGAGACAAGAACAATCCCTGTCATCAAGGATTCGACTGTTATTCCGGTGGTTGAATCAGCTAGCTTGACTTCGGATGAGTTGGAAACGGCAGCTGCAGCTGTGGCAGCACATTCACAAGAAGAACCGAAGCCAGTTGAGTCAAGCCCTGTTGTTGAGCCTCTAAAAACTCCTGCAGAAGAAGTCGCTTATTTTGATTTGACAGATGGATCCGAAGAAAAGCCCAAGAAAAAAGGATTCTGGATTTTTGGAACCCTCTTGGCGGCATTGATTGCTATTTTGGCTTCCCTCTTTTTCTGGATGAACCAAAATAATGCAGGTCAGACAGCTTCTAGCACTTCGTCATCAAGTTCGACCAAACAGTCTTCTAGTACAACCTCATCAAGCTCAACTCCATCCGAGTTTACAGACTTTACCAAGCTGTACGAGAGCTTCTTTACGGATTCGAGCTTGTCTAAATTGAAGAATTCAGAATTTGGTAAATTAGAGGAATTAAAGGCACTCTTGGACAAGATTGATCCAGACAGTGATGCTTATAAGGAAGCCAAGGCCAACTATGATAAATTAGAAAAAGCTATCGCAGCTGTCAACGGCATCAATGAACAATTTGATAAGCCGATTCTTGTTGATGGCGAATTGGATACCACGGCGACTGTTAAGGCTGGAGCAACTCTAGAAGCGGTTGCGACTGGAATCAGCGGTGTTGATGCGACGATCACTTCAGCTGTAAACTTTGCTCGATCACAAGAGGAAAACCAACAGGCTGTTGCTGGAGCGGTCGCACCGGCTGAACAAGCAGCGCCAGCTGCCCAGGCTGGAACCCCAGCACCAGCTCCTGCAGAATCAAGTGCAGCATCAGCGCTTGCCAGCGCGTCAACAAGTCCTGCCGAAGTGCAAAATGCAGCATCCCAATTCGGGATTCCAGTTCCTCCTGGTGTGACCTTGCAACGTCACTTGAGCCGCGTGCCTTATAACCAAGCCATGATTGATGACGTTAACAATCCTGCTTGGACCTTTAACCCAGGTATTTTGGAAAAAATTGTCGAAACATCTCAAAAACGTGGCTATATCACAGGTAATCAGTATATCTTGGAGAAGGTCAATATCATCAACGGTAATGGCTACTACAATATGTTTAAACCAGATGGCACCTATCTCTTTTCTATCAATGCTAAGACCGGTTACTTTGTCGGAAATGCGCGTGGAAATGCGGATGCCTTAGATTATTAGGAACATCAAAAAAAGCGGGAGACCGCTTTTTTTGATGTTATGGTGTGGTTTCAATTTCATCTACAGACAAAACTGCCTGGCTGGAATGGACGAGATAGGTCGTTCCGTCTTCAAAGCGAATTTGCAATTGGTCGCCATCGCTGTAATCAGTCCACTCTTTGACCTTACCAGTCTTGACGCTTCCATCGGGAAGTTTGACCTGGGCGTAATTGAAGGTGTAGTTGGTGTCAAAAACTGTCTTGTTACCGCAAGCTGACAGCATCATCAGGCTAGCCAGTGCCAGAGCAACAAGAAGGATTTTCTTCATACCAAGCTCCTTAAATGGGTTTTCGTTCAAAGGCATCTATCGAAATGCCCTGAGAAAGGATTAGTTTGGCCCATTCTTTGGCAGAATGGAGGCTGTGGTCCTTGTAGTTACCACAAGACTCGATGGTTGTCCCAGGAACATCTTCCCAGCTAATGCCGTCTGCGATTTCTTCCAAACTAGATTTAATGACTTCAGCGATTTGGACAGAATCTTGCTTGCCCCACATAATCATGTGAAAACCGGTTCGGCAACCGAAAGGTGAGCAGTCGATGAGTCCGTCAATCCGTTGGCGAATCAGCTTAGCCAGCAGGTGTTCAATGGTGTGCAACCCCGCTGTATCCATGGCATTTTCATTGGGTTGGATGAGGCGAATATCAAAGTTGGTGATGACATCTCCCTTTGGTCCAATCTCCTCAGAAATCAAGCGGATATACGGGGCTTTGACGATAGTGTGGTCCAGTTCAAAACTTTCTACAATAACTTCTTTGGTCATAATTTCCTCCATTTGGGTTGATGAAAACATTATACCATATTTGTCAATTTGCAATTGTGAAATCGTTTAAATTATGGTAAAATAGATTCAGATTTTGTGTAATGCAAAATAAAATTGAAAGAGGTAGGAAGATGGATATCATTACACTTGTAGTGACCTTGATTTCTGCTCTCATTGGTTTAGTAATTGGTTACTTTGCCATTTCTTTGAAGATGAAAGCTGCAAAAGAAACTGCAGAATTGACACTTTTGAATGCTGAACAAGAAGCAAGTAATGTTCGTGGTCGTGCGGAAGATCAAGCTGAAGCTATTTTAAAAACAGCTGAGCGTGATCGCCAAACCTTGAAAAAAGAATTACTCTTGGAGGCCAAGGAAGAGGCTCGTAAATATCGAGAAGAAGTAGCAAATGAATTTAAATCAGAACGACAAGAATTAAAGCAAATTGAGTCACGATTGACTGAACGTGCGAGTAGCTTAGATCGTAAAGATGATAATTTAACAAACAAAGAGAAGGCTTTGGAGCAAAAAGAACAAAGCCTGACGGATAAAACTAAACATATTGATGAGCGTGAGCAAGAAGTCGCGAAATTAGAAGAGCAGAAAGCTCTTGAGTTGGAACGTGTTGCTTCGCTGAGCCAGGAAGAAGCCAAAGAGCAGATTCTTGCAGCGACTCGTGATAAATTGACCCACGAGATTGCAACCCGTATCAAGGAGGCTGAGCGAGAGGTCAAAGAGCGGTCTGATAAGATGGCCAAAGACCTTCTAGCGCAGGCCATGCAGCGAATTTCGGGTGAATATGTTGCGGAACAAACTATTACCTCGGTTCATCTGCCGGATGATGCCATGAAGGGCCGAATTATCGGTCGCGAAGGTCGCAACATCCGTACCTTTGAAAGCTTGACAGGGATTGACGTTATCATTGATGATACGCCTGAGGTAGTTGTCCTTTCCGGTTTTGACCCGATTCGCCGGGAGATCGCGCGGATGACCATGGAGACCCTGCTTCAGGACGGTCGTATCCACCCGGCTCGTATCGAGGAGTTGGTGGAGAAATACCGTGTTGAGATGGATAACCGCATCCGTGAATATGGTGAAGCGGCTGCCTATGAAGTAGGCGCTCCTAACCTGCATCCTGACTTGATTAAGATTATGGGACGTCTGCATTTCCGTACCTCCTACGGTCAGAATGTGCTCCGTCACTCGATTGAGGTGGCCAAGTTGTCAGGTATTTTGGCTGCAGAGTTGGGTGAGAATGTTAATTTGGCCCGCCGTGCTGGATTCTTGCATGACGTCGGTAAGGCGATTGACCGCGAGGTGGACGGTAGCCACGTTGAGATTGGTACAGAATTGACCAAGAAATACAAGGAAAATCCAGTGGTTGTCAATACGGTTGCCAGCCACCACGGTGATGTGGAAGCAACTAGCACTATTGCTGTGATTGTTGCAGCAGCGGATGCCTTGAGTGCAGCTCGTCCAGGTTCACGTCGTGAATCGATGGAGGCCTATATCAAGCGTCTCCAAGACCTGGAAGAAATTGCTAATAGCTTTGACGGCATCAAGCAGGCTTATGCTATCCAGGCAGGTCGTGAGATTCGGATTATCGTTCATCCAAATAGAATCAGTGATGATAAGATTACGATTCTGGCTCATGATGTCCGTGAGAAAATTGAAAATAATCTGGATTATCCAGGAAATATCAAGATTACGGTCATCCGTGAAACACGAGCAACTGACATTGCAAAATAAGACAGAAGGAGCTTCGGCTCTTTTTGTTGTTCTTCAAGAGCCGGAAAAATCTGGTTTCCAGATTTAAAATCAGTTGATATTTGCTGAGAATTTTGCTACACTAGAATGAAAGATTTAAAGGAGATAACATGCAGGAAAGAGGCTTACTCATCGTATTTTCCGGTCCTTCTGGTGTAGGGAAAGGAACAGTTCGGCAGGAAATTTTTAGCCATCCAGGTAATAAATTTGAGTATTCGGTGTCTATGACGACCCGGGCTCAGCGTCCAGGTGAGGTGGACGGGGTTGATTATCATTTCCGGAGCCGAGAGGAGTTTGAGGAGTTGATTCGTCAGGGACAAATGCTGGAATACGCTGAGTATGTTGGCAACTACTACGGTACACCCTTGACCTATGTCAATGAAACCCTGGATAAGGGAATCGATGTCTTTCTTGAGATTGAGGTTCAGGGTGCCCTCCAGGTCAAGAAAAAAGTGCCAGATGCAGTTTTTATTTTCCTAACTCCGCCAGATTTGGAAGAGCTCAAAGACCGTTTGGTCGGTCGTGGGACAGACTCGGAAGAGGTTATTGCCCAGCGGATTGAGCGTGCCAAGGAAGAGATTGCTCTCATGCGTGAGTATGACTATGCCATTGTCAATGATGAGGTGCCAAAGGCAGCGGAATTGGTCAAGCGCGTGATTGAGGCGGAACATTTCCGTGTGGACCGTGTGATTGGCAAGTACAACGATATGATTAAAAATATTTAAGTTTAGAAAAGAGAATAAGTTCTATGATGTTAAAACCGTCTATTGATACCTTGTTGGACAAGGTACCATCTAAGTATTCATTGGTTATTTTAGAGGCTAAGCGTGCTCACGAATTGGAGGCAGGCGCTAAGCCAACGCAAGAATTTACTTCTGTAAAATCAACCCTCCGTGCCTTGGAAGAAATCGAGGCAGGCAATGTGGTCATCCATCCAGACCCAGAAGCGAAACGTGAGGCTGTTCGTCGCAAGGCTGAAGAAGCAAAACGCTTGGCTGAAGAAGAAGAGCGCAAAATCAAAGAACAAATCGCCAAAGAAAAAGAAGACGGCGAGAAAATCTAAATTCAAAACTCGGCTGGGGGACCATCCGGGTTTCTTTTCCATTTGACAGTCTTTTGAAGTATTTATTGAACCATTGATAAGAGAGTAAAACCTCTCCAAACCATCACGAAAGGAGGACCTATGTACGCACAGATTATCGTAGACGTGCCGCTAATGCAGACGGATCAAGCCTATACCTATCTAGTGTCTGAAGAATTTGAGGCGGGAATTGTACCTGGTATCCGAGTCCATGTGCCCTTTGGAAAGGGTAATCGGCTGATTCAGGGCATCGTGGTCGGCTTGACTGAGGAATTGCCAGAGGGGACCCAGGACATCAAGCCCATTGTGGAAGTGCTGGACTATTCGCCAGTCCTCAACAAGGAGCAATTTTGGCTGGCAGACCAGATGCGCAAGACGGTATTCGCCTACAAAATCACCCTGCTCAAGGCCATGCTACCCAGCCTCCTCAACTCAACCTATGACAAAATTCTCCGTCCTGGGCTTGGTTTGGAAATAGCAGAGCAGGAAAGCCTGTTTGGCGGTAGGGACCAGGTCCGTTTTTCAGACCTGGATGTGTCTGAGCAGGCCCGCATCATGCGGCTTGCCCAGGCAGGCAAAATCTTGGTCGACTATGTGGCCAAGGACAAAAAGCAAATCAAGACTGAAAAATGGTACCGGGTAAATCGGGACCAGCTCATGCAAGCAGAGATACCCGCCCGTGCCAAGAAACGGCTGGCTTTGAAGGCCTACTTACTGGAACATTCTGATGAACAGCCTCTAGCCAGCTTGAAAAAGGACTTTTCAGCTGATACGCTCCGCTATTTCCAAGAAAATGCCTATATAGAAGTCTGGGAGGAGGAGGTCTCGCGGACCCAAGCTCTCTTTGATAAGGTAGGGGTCAGCCAGGCGCTTTCCCTCAATCCAGAGCAGGCCATAGCGGTCAAGGAAATCCTGTCCAAGGTCGGCCAGGAGAGCCAGACCTATCTGCTGCAGGGGGTGACAGGCTCTGGCAAGACAGAGGTCTATCTGCAGGTCATTGACCAGGTCCTCAAGATGGGTAAGACGGCTATCATGCTGGTGCCGGAGATTTCGCTGACGCCCCAGATGACCAATCGTTTTATCGCGCGTTTCGGCCAGCAGGTGGCCATCCTGCACTCAGGCCTGTCAGACGGGGAGAAGTACGACGAGTGGCGTAAGATTGAGCGGGGGGAGGCCCAGGTGGTGGTCGGTGCCAGGTCGGCGATTTTTGCTCCCTTAAAAAATCTAGGAGCCATTATCATCGATGAGGAGCATGAGGCGACCTATAAGCAGGACTCCAATCCTCGCTACCATGCCAGAGACGTGGCAAAGCTGCGGGCGGACTACAACCAGGCTGTCCTGGTTTTGGGGTCGGCTACGCCAAGCCTAGAAACTCGTGCCCGTGCCAGTCGCGGTCTTTACGGTAGGCTGGTCCTCAATCAGCGGGCCAATCCGCAGGCCAGGATACCAGAGGTCCAGGTCATTGATTTCAGAGATTATATCGGCCAGCATGAGGCTAGTAATTTTACGCCGGTTTTGATAGAAAAAATCCAGGAAAAGCTGGCTCGTAAGGAGCAGGTGGTCCTCATGCTCAATCGCCGTGGCTATTCTTCCTTTGTCATGTGTCGGGATTGTGGGACGGTGGACCAGTGTCCAAACTGTGATATTTCTTTGACCCTGCACATGGACAGCCGGTCTATGAATTGCCACTATTGCAATTTTCAAAAGCCCATTCCCCAGGTCTGTCCTAACTGTCAGAGTCGGGCCATTCGCTACTACGGTACGGGGACCCAGAAGGCCTATGATGAGTTGCAGGAATTGCTGCCGAATGCTCGTATCCTTCGGATGGATGTGGACACGACCAAGAAAAAAGGTGCCCATGAGGCCCTTTTGGAGAAATTTGGTCGACAGGAGGCAGATATCTTGCTGGGGACCCAGATGATTGCCAAGGGACTGGACTTTCCAAATGTGACCTTGGTAGGGGTGCTCAATGCGGATACGGCGCTGAATTTGCCAGACTTCAGGTCATCCGAGCGGACCTTCCAATTATTGACCCAGGTGGCTGGTCGAGCAGGTCGGGCAGACAAGGAGGGGGAGGTCATTATCCAGACCTACAATCCCAATCATTATGCCATTGCCTTTGCCAAGAACCAGGACTACGAGGGCTTCTATCAGTATGAGATGAGCATTCGGAAAAGTCTGGGCTATCCACCTTACTATTTCACGGTGGGCTTGACCTTTTCTCATAAGTCGGAGGATCTTGTCATCAAAAAGGCCTATGAGACGGTGCAGCTCTTGCGGGAGAACTTGACGGAGCAGATTCAGATTTTGGGGCCGACGCCCAAGCCTATCGCCCGTACCCATAATCTTTACCATTATCAAATCATTCTCAAGTACCGGCGGGAGGAGCAGCTGGAGCAGGTCCTCAATCGGATTTTGGACTGGACCCAGGAGCGGGACAACCAGGACTTGCGCCTGGTGATTGATAATGAACCGCAAAATATGATGTGATACTCTTTGAACATTGACAGTATCTGTTCTTGAGGTACAATATATGAGGTTGGACAGGTGTGTCCAGCCTTTTTGCTATCTAGATTTCAAGTCCCAGTTAAGGCAATTATCCATAAAAATGGTATAATTAAGGGATACTAAATAGAGGATGAAGGAGCAGAGATGACAAAATTGATTTTTATGGGAACGCCTGAGTTTTCAGCGACTGTTTTGAAAGGTATTTTGGCAGAGGGCTCCTATGAGGTTTTGGCGGTGGTGACCCAGCCTGACCGAGCGGTTGGGCGCAAGAAAACCATCCAAATGACACCGGTCAAGCAGGTGGCCTTGGAGTACGACTTGCCTGTTTACCAGCCGGAAAAATTATCAGGCAGCCAGGAAATGGCGGACATTATGGAATTGGGAGCGGACGGAATTGTGACAGCGGCCTTTGGTCAATTTTTACCGACCAAGCTGCTGGATTCTGTTGACTTTGCGGTCAATGTCCATGCCTCGCTCTTGCCCAAGTACCGCGGTGGCGCGCCCATTCATTATGCCCTTATCAACGGAGATGAGCGTGTCGGAGTGACTATTATGGAAATGGTCAAGGAAATGGATGCGGGCGACATGATTTCAAGCGACAGCATTACCATTGAAGAGACAGATAATGTCGGCACCCTTTTTGAAAAACTAGCGGTGGTCGGTCGTGACCTGCTTTTGAAAACCTTGCCGGGTTATATGGCTGGCGACATCAAGCCGGTGGCACAAGACCTTGCACATGTGACCTTCTCGCCCAATATTCAGCCTGAGGAGGAAGTTTTGGACTGGGCCAAGTCTGCACGCCAGATTTTTAATCAGATTCGTGGTATGTATCCTTGGCCGGTTGCCCATACCTATTGGCAGGGAGGGCGCTTTAAAATTCAGGAGGCTTTGGAAGTGGAAGGGGCTGGCAGACCAGGTCAGGTCATTGAAAAGACTAAGAAAACACTGGTCATCGCCTGTGGCAGCTCTGCTATTTCCCTAAAAACCGTTCAGCCAGCGGGCAAGCCCAAGATGACGATTGCGGACTTTTTGAATGGGGCTGGCCGTGAGATTGAGGTAGGAGATGTCTTTGGTGAACAGTAAGCAAACAGCGCGTGGACTGGCTCTGGCGGTCTTGACAGAGGTCTTTGAACAGAGAGCCTACTCCAATATCGCCCTCAACAAGGCCTTGGAAGGAACCAACCTGTCAGCCCAGGACAAGGGGCTGGCTACGGAATTGGTCTATGGTACGGTGTCACGAAAAATTACGCTGGAATGGTATCTGGCCCACTTTATCGATGACCGGGACAAGCTGGACAACTGGGTTTATTACTTGCTCATGCTGAGCTTGTACCAGCTGCTTTACTTGGACAAATTGCCTGTCCATGCCGTGGTCAATGAGGCGGTGGAGTTAGCCAAGCGTAGCAAGGGAACGGACAAATTTGTCAATGCCATCTTGCGGAAAATCAGCCAGGCGGACCTGCCTGACCCAGCTAGTATTAAGCGGAAGAACAAGCGTTTGTCAGTTCAATATTCTGTCCCAGTCTGGCTGGTTCAGACCTTGGTTGCGGAATATGGTGATGAGAGGGCGGAGAAGATTTTTGCTAGCCTGCACCAGCGTAATAAGGCTAGTGTCCGTGTAACAGATACTAGCTGTCTGGATGATTTGCAGGCAGCATTGGGAGCGGAGCGGTCGCACTTGTCTCCTGTTGGCCTAGTCAAGTCCCATGGACATTTTGCTGGGACGGAGGCTTTCAAGTCCGGTCTTTTGACCATTCAGGACGAGACCAGCCAGCTGGTGGCTCCGACCTTGCAACTTGAGGGCCATGAAGTCGTACTGGATGCTTGTGCGGCACCTGGTGGTAAGACCTGCCACATGGCGTCTTACCTGGATAGTGGGAAAGTGGTGGCCTTGGATCTATATGACCACAAGCTGGCTCTTATCCAGGAAAATGCGGACCGCCTGGGCCTTTCCGATAAGATTGAAACTCAAAAATTGGATGCCAGTCGGGTGCATGAAGTCTTTGGTCCAGATAGTTTTGACAAGATTTTGGTGGATGCTCCCTGCTCCGGCATCGGGCTTATCCGTCGTAAGCCAGATATTCGCTATAATAAGGCTGGTCAGGATTTTGAAGCATTGAAAAAAATCCAGTTGCAGATACTGGACAGCGTTTGCCAAACCATTAAAAAAGGTGGTATAATAACCTATAGCACATGTACCATTATTGCAAAAGAAAATCAGGAAGTTCTTCGAGAATTTTTAGACAGTCATCCTGATTTTGAACAAGTTGCATTAACACATCCAGAATCATCAATTGTGACAGAAGGAATGATACTGATTACCCCTGAACTTTTTCAGACAGATGGCTTTTTCATTGGTCAGCTGAGAAGACGATTCTAGAAAAGGAGGCTGTTGCTTAGCAACAAGAAACTTATGGAAATTGCATTACTTACAGATGTTGGACAAAAACGATCAAATAACCAGGATTATGTCAATCGTTATGTCAACCGAGCAGGAATTGACTTGATTATTCTAGCAGATGGACTAGGAGGTCATCGAGCAGGCCATATTGCTAGTGAAATGACAGCCACAGACCTTGGTGCTGCCTGGGTAGATACTCAAATTATGACCCTCAACGAAGTCCGTGAATGGATGGTTGACATCATTGAGCAGGAAAATCAAAAGATTTATCAATTGGGTCAGACTGAAGAATACAAGGGCATGGGAACAACCTTAGAAGCGGTTGTGGTTATTGACAATCAGATGATTTATGCCCATATCGGGGACTCTAGAATCGGTATCGTTCATAATGAAGAATATGAACGCTTGACCAGTGACCATTCCTTGGTTGGAGCTCTTATGCGAGCGGGTCAATTGACAGAAGAAGAGGCGCAGAACCATCCTCAGAAGAATATTGTGACCCAGTCCATTGGTCAGGCGGACCCGGTTGAACCAGATATTGCCTTGAAGACCTTGGAAGTTGGGGATTACGTGTTAATCAACAGTGATGGCTTGACCAATATGGTCTCGACAGAGGATATTCGCGATATCCTCTTGAGTGATGTTTCGCTGGAAAGCAAGGCAGAGACCCTGGTTCGTTTTGCTAATAATGCTGGTGGTTTGGACAATATCACGGTTGCCATCCTTCATATCACGGAGGAGGCTAACTAATGATCCAAATCGGTAAGATTTTTGCCGGTCGGTATCGGGTCATTCGGCAGATAGGCCGAGGAGGAATGGCTGATGTCTACCTGGCAAAGGATCTGATTTTGGATGGTGAGGAGGTTGCTGTAAAAGTTCTCCGGACCAATTACCAGACAGATCAAATTGCTGTTCAACGTTTTCAGCGTGAAGCCAGAGCCATGGCTGATCTCAATCACCCAAATATCGTACGGATTACGGATATTGGTGAGGAAGATGGTCAGCAATACCTGGCCATGGAATATGTCAATGGCCTGGACTTGAAGCGCTATATCCAGGAAAATTCACCCTTGGATAATGATGATGCGGTCCGTATCATGGGGCAAATCTTGCTAGCTATACGTATGGCTCACACCCGCGGTATTATCCATAGGGATTTGAAACCTCAGAACGTCCTTCTAACGCAAGATGGCGTGGCCAAGGTAACGGATTTCGGGATTGCGGTTGCCTTTGCAGAGACCAGTTTGACCCAGACAAATTCGATGCTGGGCTCGGTTCACTATCTCTCGCCAGAACAGGCGCGGGGATCCAAGGCTACAGTGCAAAGTGATATATATGCCATGGGGGTCATTCTCTTTGAGATGTTGACAGGACGAATTCCTTTTGATGGCGATAGCGCTGTAACCATTGCTCTCCAGCATTTCCAAAAGCCCATGCCATCTGTCCGCGAGGCCAATCCAAACGTACCGCAGGCTCTGGAAAATGTTGTCTTAAAAGCAACAGCCAAGAAATTGACAGACCGCTACAAGTCCATTGCGGAAATGTACACGGATATGGCTTCAGCCTTGTCCTACAATCGCCGCAATGAGCAGCGGGTGGTGTTGGATGAAAACAAGGTGGATTCAAAAACCCTGCCTAAATTATCCCAGGTTGCTTCAGAGAAAAAAGTAGATACACCAGTGGAGTCTTCACCAGCTCCAGCAGCAGTTGCTCCAAAAACTAAGCCGACGTCATCAGCCAAGAAGCCCAAGGCAAAAAAGAGGATTCGTACCCGCTATAAGGTGTTGATGATTGCTATTGGCCTTCTCTTGGCGGCCTTCTTCGCCATTCTTTTTAACACTCCAGCCACAGTGACAGTGCCGAATGTTGTGGGGCAAACCTTGGAAGTTGCGACGGAGGAGATTGAGACAGCCGGATTGCGCGTGGGTACGGTGACCAATGAAGCTTCGACGGAAGTCGCAGAAGGTCAAGTTATTCGGACAACACCTGCTGCTAATTCCAAGCGCAAAGAAGGTTCCCGTGTCAATATTGTCATTGCCATGGAAGAAGGTGTCAACATTCCTGATTTGTCTGGTGATGAATTGGCAAAAGCCCAGGAAAAACTAGAGGCCCTTGGCTTCAAAGTGGAAGTGGAAGAAGAGTATAGCGAGAAGGTCAAACAGGGCCGGGTGATTCGGACCAAGCCAGAATGGGAGACCAGTCAGCCAAAAGGTTCAACCGTTGTCTTGGTTGTTTCCAGAGGGGCTGAGCCAGTTGATGTACCGGATGTATCTGGACGTAGTGTGAATGATGCTACCCATGCCCTAGAAGCTGTCGGTTTGAAGGTTTCTTCGACCAAGGAAGAATACAGCGACTACTTAGAAGCTGGTCAGGTAATCGGAACAGACCCTGCAGCCAATACCAGTGTTTCTAAGGGTTCTAGCCTGGTTCTCATTGTTTCAAAAGGTCAACGACCACTCATGCCAGATTTTGGTATCTTGACGACTTCCTACTCAGATGCTAGAAAACAGCTGGAAGCTTTGGGAATTAAAAGTATTGAGCGCGTGGAAGATTCGAGTTATTCGACTAGTGAGCGAAATCTGGTCGTAGGACAAAGTCCTCTGCCAGGTCAACCTATTACTGACTCTGTCACAATTTATGTATCCATTCCTACGGTGACACCAGAGTCCAGCAGTAGTAGCACTAGCTCGACAGAAGAATCAACGACGACTAGTACGTCTTCATCAAATAATTCAGACTAAGAGGGGCTTTGTCCTCTCTTTTTTCTTAAAATTCCTACCCGGGTAGGAGACAAATCCTGCTAAAATCTGTTAGAATATTGGGAGAGGATCCTTACATGAAAAAAATCCAATTTTTTATACTGATAGAGAGTATTTTATTTACGCTGGCCTTTTTTGATACCCTGGCCAGTGAGACGGCACGGACTCTTCTCCTAATCGCAGTGATACTAATTCTATTCTGGTATATCACAGGTAGAAAGGGGCTTAATGCCCTACTAACAACGGCCCTTTCTCTCATATTTTTAGTCTTTTTCCTCAATATTTATTTCATTATCGGTGTTTTGCTGATGGTGGTCTATATTTTGGTTAATTTCTTTTCACGCTATGAGAAGCAGTACCAGTATTCCCAGATAGTTCTGGGGGACCAGCATATTCAATCCCAGCATCAAAAGTCCCAGTGGTTTGGTCATAAAGATCATTCCCAGGACCAGTATGGTTTTGAGGATATCAATATTATCCGCCTGTTTGGCAATGACGTTGTTGACCTGGATCAGACGGTTCTAATTGGTCGGGATAATGTGGTTGTTATCCGTAAGACTTTTGGTAAGACTAAAATTATCATTCCTATTGATGTCGAGCTATCCCTGTCTGCCTCTAGTCTGTATGGACGTGTCTATTTTTTAGGCGATGCACATTGGGATTTGCGAAATGAGAGTTTTTCGATTGCGACCCCTGACTATTCTTCTGCCAATAAGCGGGTCAAGGTTGTTATCAATAGCCTCTATGGCGATGTGGAGGTCGTGCGGGTATGATGAAGAAAGGAACGCTATTTTTTCTCATTTGGTATGCCGGGCTGATTGTTATCGTCATCCTTGCCTCAGTCCTTCCCTTGTTGGGCTATTCCTTATTTGACATGTCCTTTTGGACGGCCAATGACCAGCTCTATGTGACCTTGATTTCGCTCCTGGTACTCTTGACAATCTTTCTATCTATCTTGGTTCAGACGGTCAGTTTCCTATCCACGCAGACCATGAGAATGAAGATTAAGCAAATCAGCAATCACCAGCCCATTAGGGTTGATAGCGACGAGGACCAATTGCTCCTACACCTATCTGAGAAAATGCGCAGTTTGACCAGGCAGGTCCAATTGATTGACAACCAGGACCTAGTCAAACGGGAAGAAATTGTCGAGGGGGAGCGCAAGCGAATTGCCCGTGACCTGCATGATACGGTCAGCCAGGAACTCTTTGCGACCAGCATGATTTTATCAGGTCTGGCATCAAATCTATCCACCATACCGAAAGAAAACCTGCAAGAGCAGCTGGTCTTGGTCAAGGACATGATTGAGTCGGCCCAGCGGGATTTGCGGATTTTGCTCCTGCACTTACGACCTAGTGAGCTGGAAGGTAAGACCCTGGTTGAAGGTTTTGATGTGATTCTGCGGGAAGTCAGCGACAAGAGTAGTATCCAGGTCCACTTCCAGCATGAAGTAGAAGAATTGCCTAAGCTGATAGAAGAGCACCTCTTCCGCATTGCCCAGGAGATTATTTCCAATACCTTGCGCCATGCCAAGGCCAAGCAACTGGATGTCTACTTGATTCAGAAGGAGACAGAATTACAGCTCAAAATGACAGATGATGGCATTGGTTTCCAGCAGGAAGATGATGGGGAGCTCAGCTATGGCCTCCAAAACATCCGCGAGCGGGTGGAAGATATGGCAGGGACTATCAAGATTCGGACGGCTCCCAACAAAGGGGTTGCCATTGACATTCGTATCCCACTACTGAAAGGAAAAGAAGATGAAGACGATTCGAGTGATGCTGGTTGATGACCACGAGATGGTCCGACTAGGATTGAAAAGTTATTTGAATTTACAGGCTGATGTGGAGGTTGTCGCAGAAGCCAGCGATGGCGAGGAAGGCTTGGCTAAGGCACTGGATTTGCGTCCAGATGTGGTTGTTATGGACCTGGTCATGCCCAAGATGACAGGGGTAGAGGCGACTCTGGCCCTCTTGAAGGAATGGTCGGATGTCAAGATTGTGATTTTGACTTCTTATTTGGACAATGAAAAAATCTATCCAGTTCTTGAGGCTGGTGCAAAGGGCTATATGCTCAAAACCTCTAGTGCCGACGAGATTCTCTCTGCCATTCGCAAGGTGGCGCGTGGGGAATTTGCCATTGAAACAGAAGTGGAGAAGAAGGTCGAGCACCACAAGCGTTATCCAGACCTGCATGATGATTTGACCGTACGTGAACGGGAGATTTTAGCCCTGCTTGCCAAGGGTTATGATAACCAGCGGATTGCAGATGAATCCTTCATTTCCCTCAAAACGGTGAAAACCCATGTTTCCAATATTCTGTCTAAACTAGCTGTCAGCGACCGGACCCAGGCTGTTGTCTATGCCTTTCAACATGGACTGGTGGCACAGGATGAAGATTAGTGATATAATGGTAGGCAGTCATACTCAATGAAAAACAAAAGTGGGGGAGAATAGATGGACGCAAAATTAAAATACAAGGCCAAGAAGATTAAGTTGGTATTTTTCGATATTGATGATACCTTGCGCTTGGTGGAGACTGGATTTATTCCGGACACTATTCCGACGGTCTTTGCATCACTGAAAGCAAAAGGCATCTTGACAGGGATTGCCTCTGGTCGGGCCAAATATGGTGTTGTGCCAGAAATCCAGGCCTTGCAGCCGGATTACTTTGCTATGATAAACGGCTCTTATGTAGAAGATGCCAAAGGCAATGTCATTCGTAAGGCTCCGATTGCACCGGATTTGATTGAGAAATATATTGCTTGGACCAAGCAAGTGGGGATTGACTATGGGGTTATGAGCGCTGAAAAAGCCACTCTGTCCTTCCGTGACCAGCGGATTAGTCAGGCCATTGACCCCATTTATGATAATCTGGAGACAGACCCTGATTTTTACAAGGGCCAGGATATTTACCAAATGTGGACCTTCGAGCAGGAAGGTCAGGAAGTGGTCTTACCGGAGGAATTGCAGAGCGACTTACGCAGTGTCCGTTGGCATGCCATTTCATCAGACATTGTCCTCAAGTCTGCCTCTAAGGCAGCAGGGGTAGCCGCAATCGTTGAAAAGCTTGGTCTCAAACCAGAAAATGTCTTGGTCTTTGGCGATGGTCTTAATGACATCGAGCTCTTCCAATATGCTGGCATCAGTATTGCCATGGGGCATTCCCACCCAGAACTGCAAAAACATGCAGATTATATTACAAAAACAGTAGAAGAAGACGGCATTTTTGATGCCTTGGAGAAATTAGGTTTGGTAGAAAAAGAAAAATACTTCCCACAATTAGACTTGGAAAATGTAGAGGGACCAGTTGCCCGCATCAAGACCAATCACGGTAGCATGACCATCAAGCTCTTCCCAGAAATTGCACCAAAAACAGTGGCGAACTTTGTTGCCCTGTCAAAAGATGGTTACTATGACGGCATTATTTTCCATCGTATTATCGAGGATTTCATGATTCAAGGTGGCGACCCGACTGGTACAGGTATGGGCGGTGAGTCTATCTACGGTGAGTCCTTTGAGGATGAATTTTCTATGGAGGCCTTCAACCTGCGTGGTGCTCTTTCTATGGCCAATGCAGGTCCCAATACCAACGGCAGTCAATTTTTCATCGTGCAGAACCAGAATTTCCCTTACAATGCCAAGGAATTGGAGCGCGGTGGTTGGCCTAAGGAAATTGCGGCTCTTTATGCTGAAAATGGTGGAACACCGCACCTGGATCAACGCCACACGGTCTTTGGACATTTGATGGACCAAGAATCTTATAGGGTATTGGATACCATTGCGGCTGTAGAGACAGATGGTTCAGACCGTCCGCATGAAGATGTTGTCATCGAAAGTATTGAAATCGAGGACTAAGATGAATATTGGTGATAAAGTCAAAGGGAAAGTGACGGGTATTCAGCCCTACGGTGCCTTTGTTGAATTAGAGAACGGTCAGATTGGGCTTATCCATATTTCTGAAATCAAGACAGGCTTTGTTGATAATATCCACCATTTTATTAAAATGGGCCAGGAAGTTCTGGTCCAAGTCGTTGACTATGATGAATATTCGCACAAGGCTAGTCTATCTATGCGGACCTTGGAAGAAGAACGCCAAAAAATCCCAAGACACCACCGCTTTACCAACGACCGCTATAAGATTGGCTTTGAGCCTCTGGCCAAGGCCCTCCCAACCTGGATTGCCGAATCCAAGGAGTATTTGAAGGAAATGAAAGAAGGAAAGGTCTAGACTAGTTGCTAGTCTAGCTTTCCAATAGTAAAAGAGCTTGGAAATCCGGCTCTTTGTCAACTGTAGTGGGTAGATGAAAAGCTAACACCTAGAGAGGACGAAATTCGTTCTCTCATTTTTGATG
>NZ_JBIMJM010000009.1:0-57631 GCF_043674115.1 Streptococcus sp. A34
TCCTTAGAAAGGAGGTGATCCAGCCGCACCTTCCGATACGGCTACCTTGTTACGACTTCACCCCAATCATCTATCCCACCTTAGGCGGCTGGCTCCTAAAAGGTTACCTCACCGACTTCGGGTGTTACAAACTCTCGTGGTGTGACGGGCGGTGTGTACAAGGCCCGGGAACGTATTCACCGCGGCGTGCTGATCCGCGATTACTAGCGATTCCGACTTCATGTAGGCGAGTTGCAGCCTACAATCCGAACTGAGACTGGCTTTAAGAGATTAGCTTGCCGTCACCGACTTGCGACTCGTTGTACCAGCCATTGTAGCACGTGTGTAGCCCAGGTCATAAGGGGCATGATGATTTGACGTCATCCCCACCTTCCTCCGGTTTATTACCGGCAGTCTCGCTAGAGTGCCCAACTAAATGATGGCAACTAACAATAGGGGTTGCGCTCGTTGCGGGACTTAACCCAACATCTCACGACACGAGCTGACGACAACCATGCACCACCTGTCACCTCTGCTCCGAAGAGAAACCCTATCTCTAGGGCGGTCAGAGGGATGTCAAGACCTGGTAAGGTTCTTCGCGTTGCTTCGAATTAAACCACATGCTCCACCGCTTGTGCGGGCCCCCGTCAATTCCTTTGAGTTTCAACCTTGCGGTCGTACTCCCCAGGCGGAGTGCTTAATGCGTTAGCTGCGGCACTGAGTCCCGGAAAGGACCCAACACCTAGCACTCATCGTTTACGGCGTGGACTACCAGGGTATCTAATCCTGTTCGCTCCCCACGCTTTCGAGCCTCAGCGTCAGTTACAGACCAGAGAGCCGCTTTCGCCACCGGTGTTCCTCCATATATCTACGCATTTCACCGCTACACATGGAATTCCACTCTCCCCTTCTGCACTCAAGTTTGACAGTTTCCAAAGCGTACTATGGTTAAGCCACAGCCTTTTACTTCAGACTTATCAAACCGCCTGCGCTCGCTTTACGCCCAATAAATCCGGACAACGCTCGGGACCTACGTATTACCGCGGCTGCTGGCACGTAGTTAGCCGTCCCTTTCTGGTAAGATACCGTCAAGTGAGAAACTTTCCACTCTTCTCACAGTTCTTCTCTTACAACAGAGCTTTACGATCCGAAAACCTTCTTCACTCACGCGGCGTTGCTCGGTCAGGGTTGCCCCCATTGCCGAAGATTCCCTACTGCTGCCTCCCGTAGGAGTCTGGGCCGTGTCTCAGTCCCAGTGTGGCCGATCACCCTCTCAGGTCGGCTATGTATCGTCGCCTTGGTGGGCCTTTACCCCACCAACTAGCTAATACAACGCAGGTCCATCTCATAGTGAAGCAGTTGCTCCTTTCAAGCATCTACCATGCGGTAAATACTGTTATGCGGTATTAGCTATCGTTTCCAATAGTTATCCCCCGCTATGAGGCAGGTTACCTACGCGTTACTCACCCGTTCGCAACTCATCCGGAAGAAGCAAGCTCCCTCCTTCAGCGTTCTACTTGCATGTATTAGGCACGCCGCCAGCGTTCGTCCTGAGCCAGGATCAAACTCTCATTAAAATTAGTTTGTCCGACTAAGCACTCTGGCTTATCCGTTTATTGTTTTTTTGTCTTTGACGATTTATATTGCTATAAATCACCCTGCACGTTTGGTTCGTCTTCTTTAATTTTCAAAGGTCTTGTCGTCGCTTGCGACAACTATATCAGTATATCACATCCCTGATTTCCTGTCAACTACTTTTTGAAACTTTTTTTCGTTTATCCTTCATCAACAGTCCCTCGCGAGACAACTTCATTATTCTATCATCTATAGCTAATACTGTCAATAGCTTTTTTCAAAAATTTTTAATTTTTTTCATCGGCTAGGTTCTAAAAGCCTGATCAACAAATGCTTCAAATGATAGCTTGATTATTCTATCAGCTAAAGAGTCAATTGTCAATAAGGAAAATTGGGTTTTAAGCAAAAAAGAAGACCAAGAGGTCCTCTCATGTGTGTTATTTCCGTTTCCGTGCGATCAGATGAATCGGCGTTCCTTCAAAAACAAAGGCTTTGCGAATTTGATTTTCCAAGAAACGCATGTAGGAGAAGTGCATGAGCTCTTCTTCGTTGACAAAGACCACAAAGGTAGGTGGCTTGGTCGCAACCTGGGTCGCATAGAAAATTTTCAAGCGTTTGCCCTTGTCGGTCGGTGTTGGGTTAATGGCAATGGCATCCATGATGACATCGTTAAGAACAGCCGACGGAATACGGGTATTCTGGCTTTCGCTAATGGCCTTGATCATCTCAGGCAACTTATGCAAGCGTTGCTTGGTCAGGGCCGACACAAAGATAATCGGTGCATAGGACAGATACTGGAATTGGTCACGGATATCGTCTTCCCATTTCTTCATGGTGTGGTTGTCTTTTTCCAGCGTGTCCCACTTGTTAACGACGATAATCATCCCCTTACCAGCTTCATGGGCAAAGCCTGCGATGCGTTTGTCATACTCACGAATGCCTTCTTCTGCATTGATGACCATGAGTATAACATCTGAGCGTTCAATGGCACGCATGGCACGCATGACTGAATATTTCTCGGTATTTTCATAAACCTTACCAGACTTACGCATCCCTGCGGTGTCAATCATGGTAAATTCCTGACCATCAGGATCCGTGAAATGCGTGTCAATGGCATCGCGGGTCGTACCAGCCACAGGCGATGCAATCACGCGCTCCTCACCTAAAATGGCGTTAATCAAACTGGACTTACCAACGTTGGGACGACCAATCAAGCTGAACTTGATAATGTTTGGATTTTCTTCAATCTCTTCATTTGGTAGGTTTTCAATGATAGCATCCAAGACATCCCCCGTACCAATCCCGTGGACAGATGACACAGGATAGGGATCACCTAGTCCAAGCGAATAAAAATCATAAATCTCATTACGCATCTCTGGGTTGTCGACCTTGTTGACAACTAAAATGACTGGCTTGTTGGTCTTGTAAAGGACGCGAGATACATACTCATCCGCATCGGTCACACCCTCTTTTCCAGACACGACAAAGACAATGACATCAGCCTCGCTCATAGCAATATCAGCCTGGTGCTTGATTTGCTCCATGAACGGTGCGTCTACATCGTCAATTCCTCCAGTATCAATGATGGAGAACTTGCGATTGAGCCATTCAGCAGTCGCATAGATACGGTCGCGTGTCACACCTTCCACATCCTCGACGATAGAAATACGTTCCCCCGCAATCCGGTTAAATAATGTTGATTTACCAACGTTGGGACGTCCCACGATGGCAATAGTTGGTAGAGCCATAGCTCCTCCTCTTCTCTTACGATAATTTATTTTTTTCTAAAATAACCTTGGTTTCAGCTTGTTCTGCCTGGCCAAATTGGGCTACAATCCGTTCTGACCACAATTCAGTCTGGCGGTCTCCAGCGTATACTGTCTGGATCTGATCGTAGGATTTGATGATTTCAATATCCTGCTCGACATACTCTTCCTCAAAGACAATTGCCTCTGTCGCCAAACGCGGTTTGACAGGATGAGCTTGAGCTGGAAGACCTAGTGCAATACAAAAAATCGGATAGGTATAGTCTGGTAAATTGAACAGCTCTGCCATTGCCAAAGCCTGATGACGAATCATGCCGATAAAGACACCGCCGTAACCTAGACTTTCCGCTGCAAGCAGCGCATTCTGACCAGCCAAAGACGCATCAACCGAGGAAATCAAGAGATTTTCCGTACCCTTGGCATCAAAATCGGTTCCGTGGAGTTCCGCTGCCTTGCTGGCACGATTGTGGTCGCCGACAAAAAACAGAATGGCCTTGGCCTGCAAGATAGCAGGTTGGGGCACCAAATCATACAGGGCCTGCTTTTTCTCCTCAGACTGGATGACAATGATTGAGTAGGACTGGAAATTCTTCCAGCTGGAGGCAGCACGGCCAGCTGTGATAATAGCCTCTAAATCCGCCCGCTCAATCGGTTCATCTGTAAAACGGCGGACAGAACTATGGGCCAGCATCAAATCAATGGTTTCATTCATCGTCGGTTGATCCCTTTCAGGTGTAAATCTCGTGCCAAATAGCGAATGCGCTCCATGACACGTTTGGCCTGCCAGGTCTCGTCGCCTCCCTTACCCGATGCAAAATGCCTTTCCAAATCTTCCAAAGAAAAATTAGAGGTAAAGAAGGTCGGCAGATTTTCCTGCATCCGATACTGGAGAATAACCTGCAAGACGTCATCTCGCACCCAGGAACTGTGTTGCTCAGCCCCAATATCATCCAAGACCAAAACTTGAGCGGTCTTAATCTCGTCAATCTTATCCTTCACCGAACCGTCTTTGATGGCATTTTTTATATCCACCACAAAAGTCGGATAATGGAGCATGGTGGTCGACTGCAAATGCGTTTTAGACAAGAGATTAGCCAAATAAGCCATGAGATAGGACTTGCCAATGCCAAAATGACCGTAGATATAGAGTCCTTTGGGCTTTTCATCAAAGCGTCTGACAAAATCAGCAATGGCCAACATGACTTCCACCCGATTTTCATCGTTCTTATCAATGTCCGCCACCGTCACATTTTTCAGACTGGCTGGCATATTGATGAGCTGAATGCGATTTTTGATAGCTTCCAGACGACGATACTCGACCAATTCTACCGTTTCCAAATAGGACACGTCCGCATAGCCCTCATTCATGATGAGAACAGGCTGGTAGCCCTTAGCCATATAACCTTCGTCTTGCTTGAGAAACTGGTCGCGCTGGCTGATATATTCCAAAAATTTGGAAATAGACAAGGTAATTTCCTGCTGTGTCAAACCTTGTTCTTTTATAAAGTCAGCCACATCTGCATCCGCTACAATCTCCTGGTAGAGTTCTTGATAGGACTTGCGACTAGAGTTGGCTGTTTGTGACAGCCTGTCTTGCACTGATTTCATCAGCCACCTCCTTGTGTTTCCATTTCTTCCAATTCGCGATAGAGGGCGGCTAGTTGGGCCTGTCCTTCTCTCGTTTGCTCTTGCTTAACTTCTTCCTTGCTCCAGTCCGGCACATTAGTTGCTGACACTTGCTTGTTCAGGACACTTGCCTTCTTGTTGTTTCCTGCTTTCAATTCCCTCAGATAAAGGACAGCTGCCTCTGCATTTCCAATCCCCTTATAGGAAAAATCATTGCCCAACTTGAGGGCGTATTTTTCATTCAGATTGGCCGAATCCACCTTATTAAAAGTATAAAGAACAAGGACATTGATAACTTCATCCAAGAGACCAATTTGAGCCAAATCTGTCAGGCACTTGCGCTCCGACTGGTTCACTGCTGCCTTTCTTTGTTCCTTAATGAAGACCAAAAATTCCAGACTAGACTTGGACTTGGCCTCACGAACGATGATTTTTTCCTGGTCTATGAGCCCACTCGTTTGTTTAGCGGAGGCTTGGTCTGACTGTGACAGTCGTTTGGTCGAAATAACCTGGCCGATAGCCGTTTCCTTGGCCTTGCGATAGGTTTCCAACCAGGTCCAGCCGGACCGCTCTGCTATGTGACTAAGAGCAATCACATCGTCCGTCTCATCCTGAAATCGTAGCTGGTCCTTGGCCATCATAGCCTTGAAGGCTGACCAGTCAAAGTCCCTCTTACTCTTAACTACAGGAGAAATCTGTCCTTCCACATCGAAAACGTCTGAGAAAGATTTGGAAACATTCTTATCCTGGCTAGGGCTGGCGGGTATGAGATTCTCCACAGAAACCTCGCCAATTCTTTGCTCAAGAAGATGCCTATACAAGGGCTTGCCTAAAAATTCTCCGACGCTTAAAGGAGGCATTAGCTCTAGGCCCCTAGTCTCGTCAAGCTGATAAATCTTCAACAGACCCACTGCTGACAGAATATCCAGCGCCTGCTGCAAGCGATGAAAGCCAACATTCATGTGATTTAGAATGCTAGTCCATTGGTAACGCCCCTGCCCCGAGTCACCAAAACTATATAAATAGTAATACAGCGCTAGCGCATCCAAACCGATGATGGGCTGGTAACATTTGCTCAGACTGATTACATCAGGTGCAAAATTCCCAGCTTTCAGATAGGTAAAGGGATCATTTGGTTTCATCTTTGGCACCTGGTTTCACTTTTGATCCCTTAGAAATCATCTGCTTGAGCAAGTTTTCTAACTCACCAACATCTTTGAAAGAGCGATAGACAGAGGCAAAGCGTACATAAGTGATTTCATCTAGTTCAACCAATTCTTCCATGACCAAATTGCCGATAAAGTCACTTTCTACTTCGCTATCATTTTGGGCTCGAACCTTTTGTTCTATTCGATTGACCACCTGATCAATATCACCGGTTGATACTGGACGTTTCTGAGCCGAACGAATAATGCCATTAAAGATTTTCTCTCTCGAAAATTGCTCACGGGTGCCGTCTTTTTTAACGACTACTAGTGTTTTTTCCTCAATTCGCTCATAGGTGGTAAAACGCTGACCACATTGGTCACAGGAACGGCGACGACGGATGGTATTCCCATCTTCTGCCTGGCGACTATCAACAACACTTGACTTCAAACTCTGACACTTTGGACAACGCATACTCTTTCTCCTACTTTGCTTTTATCACTTCAGTATAGCATAAAATAATCAAAAATAAAAGAAAGCGATAAGCACGCTTTCCTAAGCACTTTCAATCTGGTCATCCAAGCGATGGTGAACCCATTCCCTGACCAGACGGTAAATGACCGCAAAAATTGGTGTGAAGAAGACCATTCCTAGAAGGCCAAACAAATTTCCACCAATCAGGGCTGCAGCCAGGGTGAAGAGGGTTGGCAGACCAACCGACTGTCCAACTACGCGCGGATAGATGATATTCCCCTCAATCAATTGAATGATTTGGAAGAGAACAATAGACCACAGAGCCAACAAAGGATTTTGTACCGCCACAAAGAGGGCACTAATCAGGCAGGCTGTAAATGGACCGATATAGGGAACGAAGGATAGGACCCCTGCCAAAATACCGGCCATGCTAGCATAGGGGATACCAGAAAGTCCATAGCTGACAAAGACCAAGACCCCAATAATAACGGCCTCTACAATTTGGCTCATCAAGAATTTATCATAGGTATCTATCACAACTTCCCCGACGTAGTTGATCAGACGAACTGCTTTCTGTGGCAGAGTAGCCTGCAAGAGTTTCCCCGTCATGGACTGCAGATGTTCCTTGCTTCCCAGGATAGCCAAAGTGAAGAAAAAGGCCATAACCAGGGTCATTGTGTTGGAAAAAATGCCTGTAACATTGGATACCAGATGAGACAGAACCGGAGTGACAATACTAGAAATAAAGTCTAGATTCCTAAATTGTTCAATAAAACCTGCAATCTGGTCACCAATCTGGCCAGACAAGAAACCATTGGACTCCAGAAAATCCGTAAGGGCTGTGACCGATTTTGGAATAGCCGTCCTGCTGACGGTTACTAGCTCTGAAACTGTCTTGGTCAGGGTTGGCAAGACAATCAGAACCAAACCTGTCACAATCATCACAAAGGCAATGAGGACCCCTACAATGGCCAAACTACGGCTGGACTTTTTCAAAAAAGCGACCTTTTCAAGCTGTTCTTCCAGCTTTTTCATAGGTACATTCAAGATGAAAGCAATGATTGCTCCAATGAAGAGAGAGTTCATACTTGCTAGGACAAGCTTAATAATAGCGTACAAGGCCGACCAATTAAGGACAGCTAAGAGGATTGCACCCGCCAATAAAATTAGCAAGGCCTTTTCTTTAAATGACGAATTCATAATTACTCCTTAGATTTCTTACTAACAATACTAACACAAGCCCAGCAAAAAAGAAAGGACAAGCCTTTCTTACTTAGTCACGCATGGCATATCCAACACCGCGAACTGTCTTGATATAGGACGGTTTTCCAGCTACATCCAATTTCCCACGCAGATAGCGGATATAGACATCTACCACATTGGTTTCCGATGATGTCGCCTCGTATTTCCAAACCCGCTCTAACAATTGTTCGCGAGTGACAGGCTCAGGACTATTCATTAGGGTCGCCAGGAGATCGTACTCTCGACGAGTCAGGTTAATCAGCTCATCTCCACGGGATACCGTGCGATTTTGAAAATCGATTTTCAAATCTCGATAAGCAGCCTGCAAGGGAACCTGAGTACAATGATTGTCAATAAAATCCCGACCACGGAAAATAGCTGAAATCTGCTCGACCAATTCGCTGATGACAAAGGGCTTGACCACATAGGAAACCGCATAGGACAAGACTTCCTCACCGTGCTCATCCACATCTGCCGAATCAATAGCCACAATCAGGACGGATGCAGGTTTGATAGCTAATAACTGCGTGGACAATTCCTTACTGGACATATCTGACAGCTGAAAACTCATGAGAATCAAATCAAAATCCGTCTCATGCGCCAAGGACAAAGCCTCCTGGCCAGTAGAAGCATAGTCCACCAAATAGTCCTTCTTCTGCAGTTCCATGGAAACAAAATGCGAGAGATTGCGCTCACGACCTGCAATCAAAATTTTCTTAGCCATAATATCCTTATCTAATCGAAAGTTTCAAGACCATTTCAGTCAGAAAGAAGGGCGCTTGCACGCCCTACTTCTATTATTTATTTTTCGCTATACCAGTCATAGTGGTAGACACCCTCTTTGTCCTTACGGTTGTAAGTGTGGGCACCAAAATAGTCGCGTTGTGCTTGGATCAAGTTTGCTGGCAAGTTCTCAGCGCGGTAGCTGTCAAAGTAAGTAATGGCTGCTGAGAAGGTTGGGACAGGAACACCTGCTTGAACTGCCAAGGCAACAACGTCACGGACAGCTTGTTGGTACTTAGCTGTTACGTCAAGGAAGTATTCATCCAAGAGCAAGTTTGCCAAATCTTCATCACGTCCATAAGCATCGGTAATCTTTTGCAAGAAACGAGCACGGATGATACAACCTGCACGCCAGATTTTAGCGATTTCGCCAAATGGCAAGTTCCAGTTATTTTCTTTAGACGCTACGCGCAATTGCGCAAAACCTTGTGCATAAGACATGATTTTTGAGAAGTAAAGGGCTTGACGGATTTTCTCCACCAATTCAGCCTTATCGCCGTCATAGGCAAATGGTGCTGGTTTTGGAAGGACCTTGCTAGCTGCCACACGCTCATCCTTGTAGGTTGAGATATAACGGGCAAATACAGATTCTGTAATCAAGGACAATGGTACGCCCAAGTCAAGTGATGACTGGCTAGTCCATTTACCAGTCCCCTTGTTACCGGCTGCGTCCATGATGTAGTCAACAACTGGACCATCTTGACCTTGGTCATCCTTGCGTTTCAAAATGTCAGCTGTGATTTCAATCAAGTAGCTATCCAATTCACCCTTGTTCCACTCAGTAAAGATGTCAGCCATTTCGTCAACTGACAAGCCCAACAAGTGTTGCATGAGGTCATAAGACTCAGCAATCAACTGCATGTCGCCATACTCGATACCGTTGTGGACCATTTTTACATAGTGACCAGCGCCATCTGGGCCGATATAAGTCACACATGGAGCGCCGTCCTCTGGAGCTTTTGCAGAAATTTCTTCCAAGACATCCGCTACCAATTCGTAGGCTTCTTTTTGACCACCAGGCATGATAGACGGACCTTCAAGGGCACCTTTTTCACCACCGGACACACCTGTACCGATGAAATTGATGCCTGAATTTGCCAATTCTTTTGAACGGCGAATGGTATCTTCGTAGAAGGTATTTCCGCCATCAATCAAAATGTCTCCTTCATCCAAGTGTGGCAAGAGAGATTGAATAGTTGCATCTGTACCAGGCCCTGCTTGAACCATGAGCATGATACGGCGTGGTTTTTCGATAGATGCGACAAAACTTTCCACATCATAGCTTGGTACCAAGTTTTTGCCTGGGTTGCTAGCTACCACATCTTCTGTCTTATCAGCAGAGCGGTTGTAAATGGCTACTGTGTAACCACGTGATTCAACGTTAAGAGCAAGGTTACGACCCATAACGGCCATCCCTACTACACCAAAGTTTGCTTTTGTCATGTATACTAACTCCTATAATTACTATCTTCTATTATACACCGAAAAGAGTCTAGTGGCAAGAATTTTCTGATAATTTAACCTTCCGACATTTTTCTGAATCTTTCACTAGCTTTTTCACTCATCGAACAAGCCCTGCAATTGAGCAAATGGACTATTAGCCTCTTTCTTTTCCTGGGCTTCCTGTTGGAAATCATCCTCGGTCATCAGGGTCCAAGATTGGCCCGACGGCAAATCCTGCCCAGCCTCTTCTTCTGGCGTCAAAACCTTGATAGGAATGTTGAGAATAATGTTGTCTGCGACACTTTCTTCTAGGACAATGCAGTCCTCTTCCACCACAAAAACCATATCTTCGTCAATCAAATCCTGGTCCTTGAGAGCAGCTTCATTGGCCACAAAGAGTTCGTTGACCTGCTCCTCACGACGTAAGACCACTGGCTGGAGCGAACGGCTAGAAGCCAGGGTAATGTCGTAGGTCATCTGGTAATCTAGGAAAAAGATCCCCGCCTCAAAATGGACACGACCAGACACCTGGACAGGCGATAGGTCCAAAACCTCGCTGGAACGCCCCTGAACTTCCTGGGTCAAATCCAGTGTTTTCTCAAAAGAAATACCGTCTGGATTTTTCTGAATATCGTAAATGTGAAACATAAGCCCTCCTATTCAGCGTGTTCTGTAATGTAGTTGTAGACTTCCTGTCCAGCTACTGCACCATTTCCAACAGCCGTCGCAATCTGACGGAGCTGATTTTGGCGAATGTCGCCGATGGCATAGATGCCATACTTGCTGGTTTCCATTTTTTCATTGGTCACAACCCAGCCAGCCTCATCGGTAATACCCAAATCCGCAACGCTTTCAGTCATCGGATCCAGCCCTACATAGACAAAGACTCCGCCAAATTCAAGCTCTGACAATTCTTCAGTCTTGACATTCTTGATAACCACGCTTTGCACGCGCAGGTCATCTCCTTTGATTTCCTCAACGACACTATCCCAGATGAAGTTGATTTTTTCATTGGCAAAAGCTCGGTCTTGGATAACTTTTTGGGCACGTAGCTGATCTCTGCGGTGAACGATGGTCACAGACTCTGCAAATTGGGTCAGGAAAAGCGCCTCTTCCACGGCAGAATCTCCCCCTCCGACAACCAAAAGTTTTTGCTGACGGAAGAAGGCTCCGTCACAGACCGCGCAGTAGGAAACCCCGCGGCTGTTGTAGGTATCTTCACCTGGAACTCCCAGCAGACGGTGTTTGGCACCCATGGCTAGAACAACCGTCTTGGTCTCCAAAACGCCATCTTCGGTAATCACTTTTTTAACTGGTCCATCTTCTTCAATGCGGATGAGGGTCCCGAAAATATGGTCCACACCGAATTTTTCCAGGGGCTCAAACATTTTTTCAGCCAAGGCTGGTCCAGAAATATGGCCGTAGCCTGGATAGTTTTCAATCTCAGCGGTGTTGTTCATCTGGCCGCCATAAATACCGCGTTCTAGGAGGGCAACCTTGAGATTGCTCCGTCCTGCATAAAGTGCGGCGGTCATGCCTGCAGGACCTGCACCAATGACAATTGTATCGTACATTCTTTCTTCCTTCTATGCCTTCAGCATTAACAAAATGGCCACGATTCCAAAAGCTAAAATAGGGATGGTCATAATGTTAATGAGCAATAAATCATATAAAAATTCTTGGCGTTCTTGATAGGTCTTATCTCGATTTTTTAAAGCTCGAATTAGAAACCAAATCAAGCTCAGCAATACCACAATAATTGTGGCAATGAGTAGTCCTTGCAAATAGTTACTTAATATTGATTGTAACATCGGTCTCCCTCTGCTAACTCTTAAAAGGTTTGACGCTTAGCTTTGCGTTCTGCACGCCCCTTAGCACGCGCTTCCACTCGCTTGGTCTTACGACGTTTTTCGTCCACCGCCCACTGGATTTTCTTCTTATAGCCCGGCTTGATTTTCTTTTTCTTCTTCTTGACCAGACCAATCATCTCGATGTCCAATTTCTCACGTGTCTTTTCACGTTGAACACGACGATCACGGTCATAGGTATCGACAAATTCGCCGTCCTTCATTTCTTTGGGTAAGAACTTGATATTGAGTTTTTCCAACTCACGAATATCGGCATCGTCGCTCGGTTGATAAAGGGTAATGGCAATACCTGACAAACCATTGCGTCCTGTCCGACCGACCCGGTGAACAAAGAAGGACAAGTCCTGCGGAATGGCATCGTTGATGACATGGCTGACTCCTTCAATATCAATCCCACGAGCCGCCAAGTCTGTTGCTACGATATACTGATAATCCAAATTCTTAACTTGGTTCATGATACGCTTGCGTTCACGAGGTGGAATATCTCCGTGAATTTTAGCCACGCGCAATCCATTTGAAAGCAAGTAGCTGTGCAATTCATCCGCCCGAGTCTTGGTATTGACAAAAATCATGGCTAAATAGGGCTGCATGAGCCTGGTTGCTTCCAAAATTTGAGCATTGCGGTCGCGCCCTTTTGTCGAAATCAACCAGTTTTCAATGGTATCCGAAATGACTGTCTGGGTCTTGATTTGCTCCATGACAGGATTGGACAGGTATTTTTTCAAGAAAGGCTGGAGCTTTTGCGGAATGGTCGCGGAAAAGACCATGAATTGCAAATCTTTCGGCAGGCTCCCAGCAATCTTATCCACCGTATCCAAAAAGCCCATGTCCAAGGTCATATCCGCCTCATCAACGACAAAGGTCTTGGCCTTGTGAATAGCTAAATCACCCGATTGAACCAAGTCGTAAATCCGACCCGGCGTTCCGACAACGATATGGGGCTGACCAGCCTGCAATTTGTCAATCTGGCGATTTTTATCCGTCCCACCGACATAGTTAGACACACGGACTTCAGGTTGAAAATGCCCTGCCATCTGCTTAGCTGCTTGATAAATCTGGGTCGCCAATTCACGCGACGGAGCTGTGATAACAGCCTGTACCTGGTCCAGCTCTTCGTCCAATTTTTGGAAAATCGGAATTAAAAAGGTATGGGTCTTGCCCGAACCAGTCTTGGATTCTCCAATCAAGTCACGACCAGATAGCACCACAGGAATCAATTTTTCCTGAACCTCTGTCGGCGTGACAAAGTTAATCTCTTTCAAAGCCTCCTGGATGGACGGCTTAAGTTTCATATCTGTAAATTTCATAATGTCCTCTTTTTCTGATTCCTTTCATTATACCATTTATTAGAATGACAAGCAAAAAGGACGGATGGGCATCGAAAAATTCAAAGCTTCATATCTATCGCCATTAAAAGAGACCAAAACATCCGTTTCAGTCTCTTCATTGTTTCATTTAATCCAATAACTTCTGCAATTCTTGGGCTAGTAATTGTTGAGCAACTTGTGGATTGGCCTGACCTTTTGTTGCCTTCATAAGGAAACCTGTAAAGGCCTTGTCCGCATTGCGTTTACCGGACTTGAAGTCAGCTACAGCCGCTTCGTTATCCGCAAAGACTTGGTGGATAATCGGAATGAGGACAGCTGGATCTGAAATCTGTACCAAGCCAGCCTTCTCAACGTAAGCCTTAGCAGAACCACCTTCCTTAGCCAAGTGAACAAAGACTTTCTTGGCAATCTTAGATGAAATAGTGCCATCCGCAATCAAGGCAATCATCTCCACCAAGTTTTCAGGTGTTAAGGCGATTTGCTCAACAGTCTTACCTTCAGCATTGAGGAACTGAGCCACTTCACCCTGCAACCAGTTAGAAACTTGTTTAGCATCGCCACCTGCTGCCACTGCTGCTTCAAAGAAGTCAGACAAGGCCTTTGTTGACGTCAACTGACCAGCATCGTAGGCGGTCAAGCCCAAGTTCTCCACATACTGAGCACGGCGAGCCTTTGGAAAGACTGGCAATTCTGCACGCACTTCCTCAATCCAACTATCATCAATCTCATAGAGCGGTAGGTCTGGCTCTGGGAAGTAACGGTAGTCAGCTGATCCTTCTTTTACACGCATGAGAATGGTTTCCCCAGTAGATTCATCATAACGACGTGTTTCCTGCTGGATTTGACCACCTGAACGTAATATTTTGGCCTGACGTTCTACTTCATGTTGCAAGCCCTTGCGCACATAGTTGAAGGAGTTGAGGTTTTTCAACTCAGTCTTGGTACCAAACTGCTCCTGACCATAGGGACGAAGAGAGATATTGGCATCAACCCGCATGGAGCCTTCTTCCATCTTCACATCTGAAATGCCGGTGTACTGGATAATTTCCTTGAGCGCTGTCAGATAGGCATAAGCCTCCTCTGGCGAACGCATATCCGCCTCAGATACAATCTCAATCAAAGGCACACCCTGACGATTGAGGTCAACATAAGAATAACCATCGGTGCCGTGGGTATTTTTCCCCGCATCCTCTTCTAAATGCGCCCGCTCAATCCGGATTTTCTTGGTCGAACCATCTTCTAGCTCAATCTCAATCCAACCATTGTAACCGATTGGCTCGTCAAACTGAGAAATCTGGTAGGCCTTGGGATTATCAGGATAGAAATAATTCTTGCGGTCAAAGTGCATATCCTTGTGAATATCCATATTCAGCGCCAAGGCCGCCTTAATCCCCGCATCAACAACGCCCTTATTCAATACCGGAAGAACACCCGGAAATGACCAGTCAATAATGTTGGTGTTGGCATTGGCGTCCTCACCAAAATGAGCATTGGAAGGTGAGAAAATTTTAGAATTGGTATTGAGCTCCACATGGACTTCCAGACCAATAATCGTTTCAAAGTTCATTACTTGTCACCTCCAAAAATCACTGGTTGTTGCTTGTGGTAATCCGTCGTCGCCTCAAAGGCCGCTGCCACTTGATAAACGGTCTCTTCACTATATTTTGGACCAATCAACTGCAAACCAACTGGTAATCCTTCCACAAATCCAGCAGGAATCGAAATCCCCGGCAGACCAGCCAAGTTGACAGGAATAGTCAAAAGATCCGCCAAATACATGGCCACCGGATCATGGCTCTGGGTTCCCAGACCATAAGCCACCGTCGGTGCCGTTGGCCCCAAAATCAAGTCATAGTCCGCAAAAACTTTCTCAAAATCCTGAATAATCAAGGTCCGCACCTGGCCAGCCTTCTTGAAGTAGGCATCATAGTAACCTGATGACAAGCTAAATGTACCTAACATAATACGACGTTTAACTTCCTCACCAAAACCTTGGCTACGGGTTTTCACATAAATCTCATCCAAGTTTGTCGCATCTTCTGCCCGGAAACCATAACGGATTCCGTCAAAACGTTGCAAGTTTGAAGATGCCTCAGACGACGCGATAATGTAATAAACCGCAACCCCATACTTAGAGTGAGGCAGACTGACTTCCTCGATAATAGCTCCCAAGCTTTCCAAATGCTTGGCCGCCTTAAGAATAACTTCCTTGACCTGCGGGTCAATACCTTCGCCCATGTATTCTTTTGGAAGAGCGATTTTCATGCCCTTGATGTCCTGACCAATCTTGCTGGTAAAGTCAGCAATCTCATGAGCTGTCGAGGTCGCATCACGCTTATCATGGCCAGCAATGACGTTGAGCAACTGGGCATTTTCCTTGACCGTCTGAGAGAAAGGACCAATCTGATCCAGGGAGCTACCGAAGGCAATCAAACCAAAACGAGAAACCGTTCCATAGGTCGGTTTCATACCAACGATACCATTAAAGGCTGCAGGCTGGCGAATGGAACCACCTGTATCTGAACCCAAGGACAGGCGAACTTGACCAGCCGCAACAGCTGCCGCAGAACCACCTGATGAACCACCCGGCACTTTTGTCTGGTCCCAAGCATTTTTCGTCGGCTTGAAGGCAGAATTTTCATTGGAACCACCCATAGCAAATTCATCCATGTTGGTCTTACCGATGACAATCATATCCTTGGCATAGGCCAGATCAACAGCCGTCGCATCAAAAATCGGCTCATAATTGTAGAGCATTTTTGACGCAGCCGTTGTCAAAATCCCCTTGGTCGAAATATTATCCTTAACCGCCAAAGGAATACCGGCCATGACATTGTCCGCATCGATTCCCTTTCCATCAAGGGCAGCTGCCTGTGCCAAAGCCTTGTCTTCATTGATACTCAAAAACGCATCCACAGCAGCTTCTCGGCTCTGAATATCTTCAATCGTCGCCTTGGTCAACTCGACCGCAGAAATCTCTTTTTTGACCAGGAGGTCGTGCAATTCATCAACTGTTTTATTATTCCATGTCATTAGGCATCTCCTCCCCCGTCTAAAATAGCTGGTACCTTGATGTAGAAATCTTTACTTTCAGGTACATTTTTGAACAAATCCTCACGACTTTCACCCTGCTCTGCCACATCGGCACGCAAGACATTTTTCCGGTCTGCCATGGTAGTCGTCACTGGCACACCTGTCGTATCCACCTCATTTAACAACTCAACCATATCAACAATCTTGCTCAAGGTCGTCGCAAATTCCGCCGTTTCCTGGTCTGTAAATTCCAGCTTAGACAGCTTGGCAACGTGACGCACCTCAGTCTCAGAAATCTTCATACTTACCTTCCTCCTATTGGAAATTCATCTTCTCATTATACCATACTTTAGAAAGAGGACAAAGAACCAAATAACCTCATTTGTCAGCTTTTAGGCATGGAAAAACCAGCCTGATTGGCTGGTCAGAATCACTAGTCAATAATGGTCGCACCGAGCACATGCTGCAGATGGTTGAGGGCGAATTGATGTTTTTCCTCCGTCAAAGCCGCAATTGCTGAAGAAATGACTTCAATCTTATAACCTTTGTTATAAGCATCAATGGCAGTATGGAGCACACAAATATCGGATAAAACACCCGTCAAAACCACCGTATCAATCCTTCTTTCCCGCAAACGAACATCCAAATCCGTTCCAGAAAAGGCTGAATAATGGCGTTTGTCCATCCAACGCACACGCGCATGGTTCTGATATTCAGCATAAAAATCCGCCAGGGGACCATACAAATCACGACCACTGGTGCCCATGATATTATGCGGTGGGAAGAGCTTGCTTTCTGGATGCAAATCGTCGTCCACCTCATGCCCATCAATGGCAAAGACAATATAGTCCCCACGATCAAAGGCTTCTTGGGTCACTTGCGCAATTCGGTCTGCAATAGCTTGAGCAGGCTTACCAGCTGTCAATTTGCCATCGTCCGCTACAAAATCAACCGTATAATCAATCGAAATCAGCGCTTTTGTCATCTTAGTAGTCACGTTTTTTAATCTCATCAAAAATAGCAGGAATCAGAACTTTCAAATAAGTCCCCTTCATACCCAAAGAACGGCTTTCAATAATACCAGCACTCTCCAGCTTACGAAGAGCATTGACAATCACCGAACGAGTAATACCGATACGGTCTGCAATGACAGAGGCCGTCAACTGACCTTCATTGCCATCCAACTCACCCAAAATCGCAGCTACAGCCTTCATTTCTGAGTAAGAAAGCGTATTGACCGCCATATTGACCGCTGCCCGACGACGAATATTCTTCTCATCCTCTTCCCGCTGGAAGTTGAGCAACTGGATACCAACCACCGTCGCCGCAATCTCCACCAAAATCAAATCATCATCGTGGAACTGCTCATCATTGCGCCAAATAATCAACGAACCAAAACGAATACCCGTCACGTGAATTGGTGCAATGGTCGTCAAACCATTTGGATAGGTCGAACGAGACTCAACCGGAATAGCTGTCAATTCACTCTCCACCGGCAAGTTGACCTGCGTGTCATAAACTTGCGCAATGGCCTTAACATACTCTTCCGGATATTGCTTATTGACATAAAATTCTTCCACACGATCATTATTGGTCTTGTAGTTCATGTGGTAGCCAAGGATTTCTCCTTCCGCATTGATAATACAGGTATTACAGTCGATAATTGCAGACAGGTGGTCTGCAATCGCGTTATAAGGCAGTTCTTCTGCCAATTGTTCTTCGGAACGCTTTAAAATCGACGTAATATTCCGTGTTTTTTCTAATAATGTTGCCATAAATTCCTCTTTACACTGTAATTATATTTATTATACCGAATTGTTTGCCAAATTTCAACAATTATCAGAAAATTTACTATTTTTAAAAAAGTATATATTTTTTTGGGTTTTTATAGCCATTTAAAAGAAAAAATCAGGTATTTCTACCCGATTCTTGAAGCTGTATTCACAAGTAAGGTCCCTTTAGACAAGAAATAGTTTTTTCCTACTCAAGGTCGGTTGAGATGGAATACTGACTGTATTTCGAGAAAAACTAGCCTTCGCTCAGGTGCCAAACTGTGAATACAGGGGATTAGCTTAATCTTTCTTATCCAAAGCTCGCAACATCTCATCAATCTTGTTGCCGTATTCAATGGATTGGTCCTTTTCGAAGACCAAATCAGGAATCTTGTAGAGGGTCAACTTACGTCCCAATTCCCGTTTGATGGTTCCTGTCGCTTTTTGCAGACCAGTTTGAGCCTTTTGATTGTCCGAAGCCAGATTACTCATAATGGTGTAGTAAACCTTGGCCATGGACAAGTCACCGACCATCTGTACATCTGTAATGGTCACGCCCTGCACACGTGGATCACGGACTTTCTTTTGCAAAATCTCATTGACTTCGCGCTTGATTTCCATCCCTACGCGATCTGTACGAAAATGATTTGCCATAGGAACTCCTTTCTATTTCCTTATAAAGCGAAGAGGTTGCCTTTCCAACCTCTTACTTGCTTATTATTTCTTAATTTCTTCCATAATGTAAGCTTCGATGGTATCATCTACCTTGATGTCATTGAAGTTTTCGATCATGAGACCACCCTCTTGGGCATTTCCAACTTCCTTGACATCGTCCTTGTAATGTTTCAAGCTAGACAATTTACCGTCGAAGACAACGACACCGTCACGGATAACGCGGACGCTTGAATCACGGGTAACCTTACCACGGATAACCATAAATCCACCGATGGTACCAACTTTGGATACCTTGAAGGTCTCACGGATAACTGCTTCACCAATGATTTTTTCTTCGTACTCAGGATCCAGCATACCCTTCATGGCATCTTCCATTTCCTCGATAACCTTGTAGATAATGCTGTGGAGACGCACTTCAACATCATCAGTTTCTGCCTGCTGGCGCGCTTCTGCCGTTGGACGAACGTTGAAACCGACAATCAAAGCATTCGACGCTGCTGCAAGAGTCACGTCTGACTCATTGATGGCACCGACTGCAGAGTGAACGATATTGACACGGACACCTTCAACTTCGATTTTCTGAAGAGATGATGCCAAGGCCTCAACCGAACCTTGCACGTCTGCTTTGATAATCACGTTAACAGACTTGACTTCACCGGCTTTAAGAGTATCAAAGAGGTTTTCAAGACTGACACGTTGCGTAGCTTGACGCTGTTTGAGAAGGGCACGTTTGGCACGTTCTTCACCTGCTGCACGCGCAGATTTTTCATCTTCATAGACCGCGAAATGGTCACCCGCCATTGGCGCCTCATTAAGACCAGTAATCGAAACAGGTGTGGATGGTCCCGCAACTTTGACACGACGACCGAGGTCGTTGGTCATAGCACGAACACGACCGAAGGTATTGCCGACAACGATCGGATCTTGGACATTAAGAGTACCTTGTTGAACCAAGAGGGTCGCAACCGCACCTTTTCCTTTATCCAAATGCGCCTCGATAACCGTACCGATGGCACGAACAGTGGGATCAGCCTTGAGCTCTTGGATTTCCGCTACAAGAAGCACCGTTTCCAAGAGTTCGTCGATGTTTTGGTTGAACTTGGCTGAGATTTCAACAAATTCAGACTCGCCGCCCCAAGCTGTTGAGATAACACCATGCTCTGCCAATTCACCGATAACACGCTCTGGATTGGCACCTGGTTTATCAATCTTGTTGATAGCAACAATAATTGGGACATTGGCAGCCTTAGAGTGGTTGATTGCCTCGATGGTCTGTGGCATAACACCGTCGTCCGCCGCTACTACAAGGATGGTCAAGTCGGTAACAGAAGCACCACGGGCACGCATAGAGGTAAAGGCCGCGTGTCCTGGCGTATCCAAGAAGGTAATTTTCTTGCCAGCATCCTCAATCTGGTAGGCACCGATATGCTGGGTGATACCACCAGCCTCGCCTGTCGCCACACGAGAATTACGCAAGGTATCCAAAAGCGTTGTTTTACCGTGGTCAACGTGACCCATGATGGTAACAACAGGCGGACGTTCAACCATTTCCTCTTCATTTAGGTAGCCCTCTTCTACAAAGAAACGCTCGATGTCTGCATTGTCCACTTCAACCTTTTCCTTGGCTTCAATACCATAATCCACCATGAGGAGTTCGATGGTATCTCCGTCAAGAGATTGGTTTTGAGTTGCCATAACCCCCATAAGGAAGAGCTTTTTAACAATCTCAGCAGGCTCGCGCTTGATCCGTTTCGCAATTTCTGCTACGGTCATACCAGCTGTATACTCAAACTCTGTTGGCAATTCATGGAATTTACGCTCTGTGACAGGTTTGGCAGTCTGATTGTTCTTACCTTTTTTATTTTTCTTGTTGTTATTCCAGTTACTTGTTCTTTGATTTCTCACTTGATTTTGACTATTTCGATTTCTTTGTTGTTTACGTGGACCATCTTCATCGTCACTATTAAAGTCACGCTTCTTATCTGGTCGAGCTTGTTTTTTACGACGCGTATCGACTGTACTTTCCGCTACCGCAGTTGGGACTGAAGCAGGTTTGGTTTCAGCGATTGGTTTTGTTTCCACAACCGGCTCTTCAAATTTGATTTCCTTGGGCTTCTTAGGCTGATCTTTAGCTGCCTTAGCCTGCAAGAAACGCTCCTCGCTTGTCTTAGCGTATTCTGCGTTCTGCTCAGCTTTCAAAGCTGCTGCACGGGCCTTGAAATCAATCTTAGGAGCAGCTGGACGAACCACTTCCTCCTGACGACGGTCGCTGCGATTAAAGCTACCATTTCCTCCGCGATTGTCTTGGCGGCGGTTGTCACGATTGTCGCGACGGTCTCCAAAGCGGTTTTCCTTACGGTCATTGCCCCCTTGGTTGCCACGGAAATCACGGCGGTCGTTGCGGTTGTTGCCTTGACCAGCTTGGCCACTTTGACGGTTGTCACGACGGCCTTTCCCTTGTCCACCTTGGGCACGTTTGGCCGCTTGCTCCTTGGCACGCGCCTCACGTTCTGCCTTGAAGTTACGGCTCTGTGGACGATGAACCGGTGGAGCTGGCTTGCTAACCTCTTGGCTGACAGGTTTTGCTTCAACTGGTTTTTCAGCTTTCGGTGTCTCCACCTTTTGTTCTGCCACCTTTGGCTTTTCTACAACTTTCTCAGCCTGTACGGGAGCTGGTTTGGGCGCCTCCGGCTTTTTAGCTGAAAAACTATCTGCAATTCGCTTAGCTCCTGCTTCATCAACACTCGAAGCATGGCTTTTGACATCAAAACCCAATTCTTGAGCCTTGGACACTACTTCCTTACTGCTTACACCCAATTCTCGGGCGATTTCATTCAATCTCTTCTTAGACAATGCCTTGTCCTCCTGTTCTATTCCATAATAGACCTCATCTTCTTTGTAAATCCAGCGTCTGTCACTGCAAGCACCTTTCTAGCCTTGCCGACAGCTGCACTCAATTCCAGCGTTGAAAACGCGGTTACAACTTCTACTTGATAGGTATGACTTTTATCTGTTATTTTTTTGCTTAAATTTCCGGCAGCATCATTGGCTAAAAAGACCAATTTTGCCTGCTGCTTGCGAATGGCATCAACGACCAATTCTTCCCCTGAAATCAGGCGACCTGCCCGTTGGGCCAAGCCCAGTAAATTTAAGATTTTTTGCTTCTTATTCGAGTCCAAGCTCTCTCCTCTTGACCTTGTGGTCGACATAGGCAATCAATTCATCATAAAATTCTTCTGACACTTCCATGCTGAAGGAACGGTTGAAAACCTGACGTTTCTTAGCCTGGGCCGCCTCATCATTATCCAGCTTGATGTAGGCACCACGGCCATTTGCCTTACCAGTCGGGTCAATGAAAACCTGGCCCTCTTTATTTTTTACAATGCGGAGCAAATCCCGTTTGTCGATGATTTCACCGGACACCACAGACTTGCGTAAGGGTATTTTTCTAGCTTTTGCCATGGTTGCTCCTTGAATCTTATTCTACTTCTTCGGACGTTTCTTCGACAATTTCTGTTTCAAATTCTGCCGCTGCATATTGGGCTGCTTCAATAGCTTCATACTCTGAAGCTGACTTGATATCAATACGGAAACCAGTCAGGTGAGCCGCCAGGCGGACGTTTTGACCACGACGACCGATTGCAAGTGACAATTTATCATCTGGTACAACGACTGTCGCGTGCTTACCATCTTCTGTGTCAAAGAGAACTTGGTCTACTTCAGCTGGTGCGAGAGCATTGTAGATAAATTCTGCCTCATCTGGCACCCACTCGATAACGTCGATGTTTTCCTCAACAGGCACCATACGGTCGTTCTTAGCATCGTAGCGAGCTGGGTGGAACTTGCTCGTAATTTTCTTGATATTTGAACCACCACGACCAACGATTGTACCGATAGCGTCCACGTTTGGATTGTGGCTACGAACAGCAACCTTGGTCCGGTCACCTGCCTCACGAGACACGCTCATGATTTCAACGGTACCATCGTAGACTTCAGGAATCTCCTGCTCCATCAGGCGTTTGATCATTTCTGGATGACTACGGCTTACAAAAACGTTGACACCGCGACCATTGTCCTCGACCTTATAAACATAAACTTCAATGCGGTCGTGGGATTGGAAAACCTCACCAGGAATCTGGTCCTGCTTGGACAATTGTGCCTCAATAGTTCCCAAGTTGACATAGATGAAGCGGTTGTCGAACCGTTCAACCGTACCAGACATGATTTCATTTTCATGTTCCTTGTAGGTATTGTAGGTAATAGCACGCTTTTGCTTGCGCATTTTTTCCATGATGGTCTGTTTGGCTGACTGGGCCGCCACACGACCGAATTCAGCAGGATCTTCTGGGAATTTGATTTTATCGCCCATTTCGTAGGCAGATGAAATCGCCAAGGCATCCTTGAGGCTGATTTCCAAACGGCTATCAAAGACTTCATCTACGACTTCACGAACCGTAAATACGTGGAAATCGCCCTTCTTCTCGTCAAACTCAATAACAGCTGACTCTGATTGGCCATAGCGACGCTTGTAGGCTGAGCGAAGCGACTCTGTCACTGCTTCGATAATATCAACCTTGTTAATCCCCATGTCTTCCTCTAAAATTCGGAAGGCTTCTAGCATTTCTTTACTCATCTTGTTTTCCTTTTGACTTCAAAAGGTCCTTTCTTAAAAAATCAATCTATTAAATCTTAACAGCCAAACGGGCTTTGGCAACAGTCTGATAAGGAATGGTTACTTCTTTTTTACGGGTCTTGTCCATGTATTCTAGAACCAAATCAGTCCCATCAAAAGACAAGAGGGTCCCCTCAAAAACTTTTACCTTGTCAATAGCCTGATAGAGCTTGACATTGATGTATTTTCCAACCGCCTGCTCAACAGCTGCCGCCGTTTTCAAAGGACGCTCCAAACCAGGACTAGTCACTTCCAACATGTATTGGTCTGGAAATGGGTCTGGATTAATCCCATCCAGGAGCGGGCTGATGACCTCTGATAAGTCTGCCGTATCTTGCAGGGAAATGCCACCCTCCTTATCCACAAAAATGGACAGGACATACTCTCCACCCATCTTGCCATATTCCACATCCACCAGCTCATAAGGGGGCTGGATGGAAGGAGCAATCGCCTCTGTGACTAAATCAACAACCGATGACATAGACACCTCCTTCGTTATATTAAGGTACAGGTAAAGGGTTGACTTGCGCCAACCCCCTTTACTTCTTATTTACTCCTATCATTCTAGCACATGCCAGAGAAAATAGCAAGAAAAACGATGCGAAAAGGCAGCCTGTACGAACTGCCTCCTCTTTGATTGTTTAAAACTGTGCTTCTACGCGGTAGATAACTTGTCCTTTGTTCGAGAATTTCTCTTCATACTCGGTCATGACATTGCCTTCTAAACCATCCGCATGGAGGTCCAACCAGACCTGTTTGAGTGTCATGCCATATTGAGAAAAACTGGCCAAGCTATATTCAAATAAACCACGGTTGTCCGTTTTAAAATGAATCTCTCCCTCTTCAGGCAGTATTTCCTTATAGGTATCTAAGAAGGACTTGTAGGTCAAGCGACGTTTTTCATGACGTTTTTTAGGCCATGGATCTGAGAAATTCAGATACAATTGGTCAATTTCTGCTGGTGCAAAATAGTTAGTCAAACTAGATCCATCTACCTGGAGTAATTTAATATTGGGCAAACCAGCCTCAATAACACGGTCCAAGGCGTAGCTCAAGACCGTCATCTGAATGTCAATCCCAATATAGTTGATATCCGGATTTTGAGCGGCCATGCCTGTTACGAAACGCCCTTTCCCTGAACCAACCTCAATGTGGATAGGGTTGCTGTTTCCAAAAATTTTAGCCCACTTCCCCTTGCACTCTTCCGGATTGGAGATAACATACTGGGGATTATTGGCTAGGAGCTCACTAGCACCTTTACGATTTCTTACTCTCATTGATACTTATAAAAATTCTGTCTAAATAACCGCAGGGCATAGATTTCTAGATTCGCCGCCTCGGTATTGTTACTTTCAAGTTGTTTAGAAATTTGGTTAAGGAAGCCTAGTTGGCCATACCAATAAATCTTACTGATAACCGTACTGTTGTACTTGTAGCCATAGCCCTTGAGCCACTCTTCCCATTCCTGTCTAGGAATGTAATGGGTCAATATAAAGGCGACATCTAACATCCGATCGGTCACACAGGCTGTTTCCCAGTCCGTCAAATAAATCAGTCCACTTGTCGTCTCCACCCAGTTTTTATGGTGGAGATCCCCATGGACAAAGGTTGCCAAATCCTGTCTGAAACGCGGTGTGGTCTGCAACAATTCTCTGCAGATAGATTGCAGGTAGGAATTACCAGCTAATTGCTTGGGCGCTTCTTTTTGCCACTTCTTCACCAACTCCGCTGGCTCCAAATAGGTATAACTTAGTTGGAGAGCCTGATTGAGCAGAATGCGTGAAAAGTGCATTCTGACCAAAATTTGCTGAACCTGTTTCCCAGACATATCGTGACGATTAAGAGTCCGACCATTCAACCATTCCTGAACAGCTCGGTCTCCCACACCCAAATCCCTATCGCTACTTAAGATGGGCGGAGTGATTTGTTCCCGAGCCAGAGCATTGACAATCGGTGGCATTTCATACTTGACAAAAACAGGCGTACCATCTGGTCGCAAGCCTTTGTATGCTTTTCCGCTGTTTCCTGCAATAGACTGCAACTGTAGCCCGCTGGTATCAATCTGCATGCCATTCCTCCTTTAAAAATTCCTTACTATTTTACTAGTTTTAGGCCATTTAGTCAATCAATTTTTTCGCTTTACTATCCAGGTAGAACTGATTTAAAAGAATTCCGATTCCAATAAAGACCAGCAAATATTGCTTTTCCTCCAGCAGCAATAGGCCTAGCACAGACTGCAAAATCAAGGAAAGATACAAAATCTGTCGCAGGACTCGTTTAAAGCTAATCAGTCGTTTGTCTGGACCGACTGGCAAAAGCTCGGCCATCAGTTGATAATCATAGGCGTGATAGAGCGGGAGCAATTGGAACAAGAGCAAATAATGAAATAAACTGGCTAATCCTACTGAGAGCCAGGATTCCCTCACCGTAACAAAAAATACAATGGATAAGATTACCAGTCTAAGAGCCAGTGAAAGGTAGTCCCCACTGCGCAAAAAGGCCCTCATGAAGAGATAGTCCCAGGTAAAGCCAGTTTCTTTTTTGATATGACCCAGTAGCCCATCCAAATAGGAACGACGTTTGACAAAGCTAGTCAGCCCCTTAACATTGGTAAAGAGGGAGAAAAATTTCAATATCGACGTTTTTCTCTTGCTCTCATATTGAAGAGCCCGGACCCAGTCCACCCTTTCTTCTTCCATAAAGGTCAGGAGTTTCCATCGAAAATAGAAATATTTGGCAATGGTTAGCATGAAAATCAATGGAATAAAAAGTAGAATAGGAAGTTTTAATTTGAGGTAGAGCGGGAGTAGAATCAATTGACCAACAAGTTGGAGGCTAGCCCATACCAAAAAGGCCCTGCGATTGGCAGCAAAGAAGATTTCAGGCATTTCAGCTTCTTTTGATAGCAGGAATATCTTATCAGCCTCCTCTACATAGGTGGCAACATTGCCTGCCAAGAATAGCAGCAAGCTGACCAGGGCCAAAATAACGTACAGCAACCAGGGCTGACTGGGCAGGTTTTCTAGCAACTGCCGATACTGTAACGCCAGAAAGCCAAAAAGTACCAAAACAACCAAAACAAAGTGGTCATTCAGTACATAACGAAGATAGCTTGCACACTGCCTTAAAAATAGATTTTTTCGTTGACCAAAGAGCGTCTTCATCCCTGCCCTCCTTCTTGGGTCAAACTAAGATAAATCTCGTTAAGGCTAGCATCCTGCATGGCAAATTCCTGGCGTAGGTCAGTCAGATTGCCCGTAGCCTTGACCCGACCCTTATGTAGGATAACGAACCGATCACACATTTTTTCAGCGGAATCGAGAACATGGGTGGACATCAAAATGGAGCTTCCCTGAGCCTTTGCTTGATTGAGCAAGTTAATTAAATCCGCAATCGCAATCGGATCCAGACCCAAGAAAGGTTCATCGACAATCAGCAAACTCGGCTCAACCATGAGGGCGCAAATAATCATGACCTTTTGTTTCATGCCTTTTGAAAAATTCACAGGGAACCAGTCCAAACGGTCTTCCAGCCTAAAAATAGCCAATAGTTCTTGAACACGCGCCCAGGCGGATTCAGCTTCCAAATCATAGGCCATCATCACTAACTCGATATGCTCTTTCAGGGTCAGTTCCTCATAGAGACTAGGCGTTTCAGGTATAAAACCAATTTTTTTTCGATAGGTAGCCATGTCTTCATTGATCCCCTGCCCATCAATTAGAATTTCTCCCTTGTATGGGCTTAGGAGACCGATGATTTCTTTAATAGTAGTCGATTTCCCGGCACCATTCAAGCCAATCAAGCCGACTAGCTCCCCATCCTTCACCTTAAAATCTACATCATGTAAAACAGGAATATTGGCATAGCCACCTGTTATATTTTTTACTTCTAACATACATTTCGTCCTATTATTTGATATAATTATTATACCAAAAATCCTAGAAAGAGGTTGTATTATGTCAGATTGTATTTTTTGTAAAATTGTCTCAGGAGAAATCCCTTCTTCCAAGGTCTATGAAGACCAACATATTCTTGCCTTTTTGGACATTACCCAGGTAACTAAAGGCCATACCTTGGTCATCCCTAAAAAACATTTTCGTAATGTCTTAGACTTGGACCAGGAAACAGCCAGCCAACTATTTTCAGCCATTCCAGCTATCGCTAGCCACTTGAAAGACAAACTGGGAGCAAGCGGACTCAATATTATCAATAATAATGAGGAAGTTGCTGGTCAAACGGTCTTTCATACCCATATCCACCTACTGCCTCGATTTGAGGGACAAGATGGCCTGGATATCCGATTTGCAACAAATGAACCTGATTTCCCAGCCCTAGCCCAACTAGCCCAAGACCTCTACATAGGAGAATAATCATGAAACTTCGCCACCTACTGCTAGCCGTCGGAGCTGCTCATTTGGCCTACCAGGCTGTAAAACACCGCAAGGAAATCGCTGCAGAGGCTAAAGAAACCAAAGAACTGGTCCAACGTATCCAGGCAGATAAGCAGAAAATAACAGACCAGTTAGCCCTGCTCAATTCATTCAAGGCGCCTGTCCAGGAGCTCAGCAAGGATTTACAGTACCAACTAAAGGTTTACCAGCAGAGTATCGCAGGCAACCTGACTGAAATCCAAAAATTTACTGATAAATACAAATAAATACAAAACAGAAGATTCTCAACATTGGGAGCGGGAATGAACTCGTCAAAGCTAAGAAGAGTTCGTCAACAAGTCTCTATTTCTTGTTGTTGACCTAAAACGGTCTATCCCCAGACCGCCTCGCATTCCTATTTCTTGGCTCGGGCTTAAAACCTCCACAGGAACCTTTAACTCCACCCCGCATAGCTTCAAAGGTTCGGGGAACCTTTGAAGGTTGGAAATTGAGCGAACTCTGTTCGTATCAAAAAATAGTCTGGGGTGAGACTGTTGGAGGCCAATCAACCACTGCGCTGATATGTTGACACGAACTAAAGAAAGAAGCCTAGACTTTTGAACTGCACCCCAAAAGTTAGACACAAAATCTAACGATTGGGGTGTTTTTCTTATGAAATTAAGTTATGAAGATAAACTAGAAATATATGAGCTTAGAAAGAGTGGCGTGTCGTGGGTCAACCTTAGCCAGATATACAAAGTCACTATTGCCAATCTCACATACATGATAAAACTCATGGATCGATATGGCGTGGAAATCGTTGAAAAAGGTAAAAATAGGTACTATTCACCTGAATTAAAGCAAGAAATAATGGATAAGGTCTTGATTCATGGGTGTTCTCAACTCTCGGTTTCCCTTGATCATGCCTTGCCAAATCGAGGAATGCTTCCCAATTGGATAGCACAATACAAGAAAAACGGGTATACTATTCTTGAAAAACCAAGAAGGAGACCGAGCAAGATGGGACGTAAACGCAAGAAAACCTGGGAAGAGATGACGGAATTAGAGCGCCTTCAAGAGGAAAATGAACGTCTTCGAACTGAGGTGGCCTTCCTAAAAAAGTTGAGAGAACTTCGCTTGAGGGACGAAGCACTAGTGCGCGAACAGCAGAAACAATTAGAGATATGGTCCAAGGAGGATTCCGACTAGACCTCCTACTTGCGACAGCTAAAATGCCTCGCTCAACTTATTATTATCAAGTCAAGCAACTGGATAAACCCGAAAAGAACAAAGCAATTAAGGCTGAAATTCAAGCCATTTATGATGACCATAAAGGTAATTACGGCTATCGTCGGATTTATTTAGAACTCAGAAATCGAGGTTTCTTCATCAACCACAAAAAGGTGCAGCGCTTGATGACAGTAATGGGCTTAGCGGCTCGTATTCGTCGTAAGCGCAAGTATGCTTCTTACAAAGGTGAGGTGGGTAAGAAGGCTGATAATCTGATTAAACGTCAGTTTGAGGGATCTAAGCCTTATGAGGTTCTGTTGCAAAGTTTAAAAATCAAATACAAGGTTTATAATCCTTCTTGTTCTTAAGCTAATATTCCCATTAAGACCTTAATCTCAGTAGATACCGAAAATCCGAAGAGCGTTCCATTTCTTCGGTTCTTTTTGTATATTCCTCGAATTGTTTCCATGCCCTTAATCGTGGTTGAGGCAGTTCGTAGACTTCGATAAAATTTATTGCGTCGTTTGATTGGTCGATGGTCTTGCTCAATGAGGTTATTGAGATACTTCACGGTTCGATGCTCTGTCTTAGTATATAAACCGTTACTCTGTAACTTTCTAAATGCAGAACCAATAGAGGGCGCTTTATCCGTGACAATTACTCTTGGTTGACCAAACTGTTTATGGAGTCGTTTCAAGAACGCATAAGCAGCTTGAGTATTCCGTTTCTTGCGTAGCCAGATGTCTAAAGTCAATCCATCCGCATCAATTGCACGATAGAGATAATGCCAACGACCTTTGATTTTGATATAAGTTTCATCCATTTTCCACGAATAGAAGGACTGTCTATTTTTCTTTTTCCAGAGATGATAGAGGACTTTACTGTATTCTTGTACCCAACGATAAATAGTTGTGTGACAAACGTTAATCCCACGATCATAAAGGAGTTCTTGAATTTCACGATAGCTTAGATTGTAACGTAGATAATAACCAACAGCGACAATAATCACATCTTTTTGAAATTGTTTACCTTTAAAATAGTTCATTGATATATCCTCGCTGTCATTTTTATTCATTTTACACTAAAATAGACTTATCAGAAAACTTTGCAACAGAACCTGACGGAGTTTGCTTTGCCTGAAGGGAAACTCTACTTATCGCCTGTTCTTGACGGCTATAATAGTGAGATTATTGATTTTACCCTGTCTCGGTCACCTGACTTGAAACAGGTTCAAACCATGCTTGCGAAGGCTTTTCCAGCAGATTTATACAGTGGGACTATTCTCCACAGCGATCAAGGTTGGCAATACCAGCACCAGTCTTACCATTACTTTTTGGAAACCAAAGGCATTCGTCCGTCCATGTCCCGAAAAGGGAATAGCCCAGATAATGGGATGATGGAGTCTTTCTTTGGCGTCTTGAAAACAGAAATGTTTTACGGATTTGAAAAGAGTTTCAAGTCTCTGGATCAACTGGAGAAAGCTATCACTGATTATATTTATTACTACAACAACAAACGAATCAAAGCAAAATTAAAAGGACTTAGTCCTGTCCAATACAGAACTAAATCCTTTCAATAATTATTTGTCCAACTTTTTGGGGTCAGTACATTTTTGCCTAGGCTTCTTTCTATGTACAAACTCGAGATTGTCTATCACTGGCCACCTTCTGCTGAGCTAGAAGAGGTTTCGACCTGACTGGACTCCGAATCTCTTGACTTAGAGGTCTCTGTTTGGCTATAGTCAATATCGTAGGTTGGCGCTGTTTCCGGTTCGTAGGTTTCACCGTTGGCTTCAACTTCGATATCATTAGTATAGGCATTGATGACCTCGATTGGACTGGATTGTCCAAAGAGATATTCCAAAACCTTGATGTTGGTCTTGATTTTAGAAACTTTTGGTAAGCCCAAGGATTCCTTGAGGACATTTTGCATTTCCAAAACATGGGCCGCCGTCGGTATCTGGTAAGACAACTCGTCAATTGTGTGACCTTCACCACCCAATTGGTAGGATTCAACCTGGTTCAGAGCATCCTTATAGCCCAGAAGACTAGGAATGGTTGAATTTGAAATCACAATATCTGTCCGCATGTGCTTAGCGACAGCTTTCAAAATCTTTTTATACTGCGTAAATCCATCCAATTGCAAGAGCTTGGTCACCAGGGCCTGGATAACCTCGCGCTGCCGCTTCTGCCGACCAATATCTCCCTCCGGATCATCGTAACGCATCCGGGCATAGACCAAGGCCTGGTCTCCATTGACCAATTGCTCCCCAGGTGGAACGACAGCTGTGTAGGCAGGTTCATACTCATCGATAGTAATCGGGAAGCCCAAGGTATTGTTGACCTTGATACCACCAATGGCATCAACCAGCTCCACCAGGCCATCCATATTGATTTCGACATAGCGATTGATGGTAATATCCATCATCTTCTCAATGGTCGCAATGGACATGGCCGCTTGACCATAGGCATAGGAGTGATTCAACTTCTCAATCTTATCACTAGAACGACCATTCTTATTGGCTATCTCTACCATGATGTCACGCGTCAAGCTCATCATGGTCGTTTTCTTAGTTAGAGGATTGACCGTCACCAAAATCATGGAGTCACTCCGCCCTTCTTCCCAGTCCAGACCCCGAGTTGCCTGGTCGGTATCCACCCCCATCAAAAGAATGGTCAAGGGCTCAGTAGCCTCGATAATCCCTTCATCTTCTCGGTTACCGATAGAGCGAAAAGTCTTTGCAATCTCCCCGGTCGAGTAATTCAAAAAAGTCGCGGTATAGATTGCTCCTGCCCCGATTGTCAACGCTAGGATGGACAAGAACATCAATAAAATTTTAGTTCCTATTTTCATTATTCACCTATTAACTTGGCCATAGAATACAAATCTAGCCAATCTCCCTCATCTGTTCTAGCTCCCCTTGCCAGAGTCCCTTCAATCTTGAAGCCCAATTTTTCATACAAAGCCACTGCTCTTTGGTTGCGGACCTGAACCGTCAATTCTAAACGCTTGAGCAAATCCATTTCCTCAGCCCAATGAATCACTTCCTCCAGCAAGATGGAACCCAGTCCCTGTCCCCAGTAGGCTTTTTTAACCGCAATAAAAATAGTTCCGATATGGCTAATACGAAACTGACTGGAGGACTTGACCGACACTACTCCGATGACTTCATCGTCTAACTTGGCCAGCAACTGCAGCTCCCGAGGATTTTCTATGCAAGCCGTAAAAATATCTTCGATATCTTGGACACCAAGCCTAAACCCCGTCTCATCCATGACAAGAAAATCGGTTTCACCTGCGACCTGGTTCATAAAGTCAATAAAGGATTGGGCATCAGCTGGTTCTGCTTCCTGAAAATAAATTTCCTTCTCAACAATCATCTAACAACTCTTTCAATTGGGCACTACGCGGTCCTGACGCATTAAACTCCAACCTCCGACCGTCCTTTTCGATGGCAATACGAACTGTCAAGACATCGTCCAAGAGGTCGGCATCTAACAACTCTCCCCATTCAATCACGGTCACCCCATCGCCATACAAAAAATCATCTAGGTCAATGGAATCCGGATCATCACCAATCCGATAGACATCTAAATGATAGAGTGGCAGACGACCCTCATACTCTCTTACAATGGTATAGGTTGGGCTTTTTATCATTTGCTCAATATTCAGTCCTAGGGCAATTCCCTTGGTCAAGGTCGTTTTCCCAGCACCTAGCTGACCTGATAAAACAAGGACATCCCCTGCCCTAAGCAATTCTCCTAGTTTTCTTCCAATAGCTTGTAATTCTTGTTCATTTTGACTATACATATCTAGCATTATAGCATAGCTTCCCCTAGTTTGTCATGGTCCTACCCAACAAAAAAACTGGGTCTCCCCAGTTTCAAAGTTGCTTTAGATAATCGCTAAGATAATGAAGTTCAAGATAAAGAGTGCTGTTGAACCCCAGAGGATTGGGTGAATCTCATTTGCCTTACCAGTCGAAACTTTTACCAAGCAATAGAAGATAAAGGCTGCCGCAATACCGTAAGAGATAGAGAAGCAAAGGGCCATGAAGAAGGCAGCGAAGAAAGCAGGAAGCGCATCTTCAAAGTTTTGCCAATCCACATCAAGGAAGCTGGATACCATCATCACACCGACGATAATCAAAGCTGGTGAAGTTGCCGCTGCTGGCACGATACCAACGAATGGCAAAATGAGGATAGATAATAGGAAGAGAACTGCAGTTGTCACAGCTGTCAAACCAGTACGTCCGCCTGCAGAAATACCAGCCGCAGACTCCACGTAAGTTGTCGTATTTGACGTACCAAAAATCGCACCAATTGACGTACCGATAGCATCTGCAAAGAGAGCACGGTCCATTTTAGAGTTAAAGCCTGTACTATTTTCAAGCGCCTTCTCATCTTCCTCAGAGAAGATGCCTGTCTTACGGCCAGTACCGATGAAGGTTCCCAAGGTATCAAAAGTATCTGACAAGCTAAAGGCAAAAATGGTCATCAATACTAGTGGCAAACGGCTAGAGTCCGCAAAGAGTGAAGCCATGCCATCAAAGGCTGCTAGGAAGGTTGTACCAAGCTCAGCAAAGGCAGAACCAATATTATTGTTGGCAAAATCAATAGCAGAAATATCAACCACACCAGCTGGAATCCCCGCAAGAGTCGTAGCAATGATACCAATCAAAATCGCACCACGAACATTTTTAATGACCAAGACAGCAGTCAAGAGAAGACCAAAAACAGTCAAGAGAACGCTTGGATCTGTAAAGGTTGAGATGGCTGGAACAACGCCACCACCTGCAAACACGGAGAAGACACCGTTTGAGAAGGTTTCAGCTGTCGCATCAGCAGGAGCAACGCCATTAACTGTGATGATATCCGAAGCTGACGTCAGGAAGGTAATTAGGTTTGAATTTTTGAAGCCAAGGTAGGCTACGAAAACCCCGATACCACCACCGATAGCATGCTGCAAGCTAACTGGAATAGCCTTGATGATGCTCTTACGAACCTTGGTCACTGTGATAAAGACGTTGAAGAGACCGCAAAGGAATACCATTGCCAAAGCTTCCTGCCAGGTGAAACCAAGTCCAATAACAACAGTATAAGTAAAGAAGGCGTTGAGACCCATACCTGGCGCCAAGGCATAAGGTACATTGGCAAAGAGACCCATAACCAAAGTTGACACCGCACTAGCGATAATGGTTGCCAAGAAAACTGCCTGAGAAGGCATACCTGCAACACTGAGGATGCTAGGGTTCACAAATAAGATATAAGACATAGCGAAGAATGTCGTAAGACCTGCCATGATTTCGGTTGAAACAGTCGTCCCATGATCTTTAAGTTTGAAAAATTTATCCATTTTTTCGTTTCTCTCCTTTTAATTTACGAACGATACTTGAATTATAAACAAAAAATATTCACAATTCAAGAATTTTAATGTTGAAAGCGTTATTTTTTGTAAAATCACAGTTATTCATTCGTAAATAACGAACATTCTAAGCGATATAAGCCTGTCTCGTCAAAAAGATAAGTATTTTTGCAAATAGTTCCTGATTCTGTTATACTGAACAGTACTTATTTTATGCTAGAAGGAAGTGACCGGTATGACCAAAAAAATCATCGCTCTGGACTTGGATGGAACGCTCTTAAACAAGGAAAGTCAGCTATCTGACTACACCATTGCGACCATCCAAAAAGTACGCCAAGCTGGCCATACCGTCATCATCGCAACAGGTCGCCCTTACCGTATGGCTGACCAATTTTACCATCAGCTCAAGCTGGATACACCCATGATTAACTTCAATGGTTCCCTCATCCATATTCCGGAGAAAAAATGGGCTTGGGAAAAGAATATTCTGATTGATAAAAAATACCTATTGGAATTTTTAAAGGAAGAGTCTACCTTTGAGGCGGACTTCATCGCAGGCGAATACAAGAATAAATTCTTTATTACCCAGGATCATCTGGACAAGATTGACCCAGCTTTAATGGGAGTTGAGCAAATCACCCCTGAAACCCTGATTAGGCCAGAATTGATTACCAGCGACCCCCACTCTATCCTCATGCAGACCAGAGCAGCTGACAAGTATCAACTAGCCAAGGAAATGAAAGCCCATTTCAATAACGAACTAGAAATCAATACCTGGGGCGGTCCGCTCAATATCCTAGAAACCTGTGCCAAGGGAGTAAACAAGGCCACTGCCCTAACCTATCTGCTCGACCAGATGCAGGCCAGTCCAAAAGATTTGGTTGCCTTTGGTGATGAACACAATGACATAGAGATGCTGGAGTTAGCCGGAACAGCCTACGCCATGAAAAATGCCAGCGACTCACTATGCCCCCATGCCGATCGATTGACCGAATTCGCTAATTTTGAAGACGGTGTTGCCAGAGAATTGGAAAAATTATTTTTATAAGGATAAAAAGGTTTGGAAAGTCTATATTTCTAATCCTTTTTCTTTTATTCCTTGTATGAAGCAAGTTTTATCAATTTTATATCATTATAATATGCAAGAAATAATGTGTAACTTTTCAGAAAGATTGCAAAAATTGTCACAAAATTGGTTGACAAAGTAATGAAAGCGATTTATAATAAGTAAGTTGGTTCTATGAAAGCCCTTTCCAATCGCTACCATAGAACAAGAAAAATTTTAGGGGGTACAATAATGAGTATTGGAATCATTATTGCAAGTCATGGCGAATTTGCCGCTGGCATTCATCAGTCTGGCTCCATGATCTTTGGCGAACAAGAAAAAGTACAAGTTGTTACTTTTATGCCAAGTGAAGGTCCAGATGATCTCTATGCCAAGCTCAATAACGCCCTTGACGCGTTTGACGCAGATGATGAAGTCTTGGTGCTGGCTGACCTTTGGAGTGGTTCGCCTTTTAACCAAGCGAGCCGCTTAGCTGGGGAACATCCAGAGCGCAAAGTAGCCATCATCACCGGTCTCAATTTGCCAATGCTGATTCAAGCCTACACAGAGCGTTTGATTAACGCTGGTGCAGGTGTTGAAGAAGTTGCCGCAAATATCATCAAGGAAGCCAAGGATGGCGTGAAAGTCCTCCCTGAGGAATTGCAACCTGCTGAAGTTGCACCTCTTACCGCTCCCGCTCCTGCTGCTCCTCAAGGTGCTATCCCACCAGGTACAGTTATCGGTGACGGCAAGTTGAAAATCAACCTGGCCCGTATCGATACCCGTCTCTTGCATGGACAAGTTGCTACTGCATGGACACCTGCTTCCAAAGCAGACCGTATTATCGTTGCGTCTGACACTGTTGCACAAGATGACCTTCGCAAACAATTGATCAAGCAAGCTGCACCAGGTAATGTCAAGGCCAACGTTGTGCCAATCAAGAAATTGATTGAGGCTGCAAAAGATCCTCGCTTCGGTAACACACATGCCTTGATTCTCTTTGAAACACCACAAGAAGCTCTTGAAGCTATCGAAGGTGGTGTGGAAATCAAGGAACTCAACGTCGGTTCTATGGCTCACTCAACTGGGAAAACCATGGTCAATAACGTATTGTCAATGGACAAGGACGATGTTGCAACATTCGAACGTTTGCGTGACTTGGGTGTTGCATTCGACGTACGTAAAGTTCCAAATGATTCTAAGAAAGACTTGTTTGAGTTGATTAAGAAAGCCAACGTCAAATAAGCATCAATTGATACGAACTGTCTCTGTCCCCACAGGGTAACAGGGATCTAACATGAAAGGATTATGATTAATTATGGATATTTCATTGATTTCTATGATTTTGGTCGTTTTCGTTGCCTTCCTTGCTGGTCTTGAAGGTATCCTTGACCAATTCCAATTCCACCAACCACTGATGGCTTGTACCCTCATCGGTCTTGTAACTGGCCATCTTGAAGCAGGTATTATCCTTGGTGGTACTCTTCAAATGTTGGCTCTTGGTTGGGCAAACATCGGTGCTGCCGTAGCTCCAGACGCAGCCTTGGCCTCTGTTGCGGCTGCCATCATCATGGTTAAAGGTGGCGATTTCACGATGAAAGGGATCACCTTCGCTTACTCATCAGCTATTCCACTTGCGGTGGCTGGTCTCTTCTTGACAATGATTGTACGCACCTTGTCAACTGCCCTTGTTCACGCTGGTGACAAAGCAGCTAAAGAAGGTGATTTCGCTGCAATAGAACGTTACCACTTGATTGCCCTTGCCATGCAAGGTTTGCGTATTGCTATTCCTGCTGGTCTCCTTCTTGCTATCCCATCTGAAGCTGTTCAAGGTATACTTGAAAAAATGCCTGAATGGCTCAGCGGTGGTATGCAAGTCGGTGGTGCGATGGTCGTTGCTGTAGGTTACGCAATGGTTATCAACATGATGGCAACTCGTGAAGTATGGCCATTCTTTGCCCTCGGTTTTGCTCTGGCTGCTATTTCTGAACTAACACTTATTGCCATGGGGGTTATTGGTGTAGCTATCGCCTTTATCTACCTCAACCTTTCTAAAAAAGGTGGAAATGGTGGCACTGTGGCTGCATCAGGTGACCCAATCGGTGATATTTTAGAAGACTATTAGAGAGGGGTAGGACAAATGACTGAACAATTAAAATTAACAAAATCTGACCGTCAAAAAGTTTGGTGGCGTTCAACCTTCCTTCAAGGTTCTTGGAACTACGAACGGATGCAAAACATGGGTTGGGCATACTCACTTATCCCAGCTTTGAAAAAACTCTACACAACAAAAGAAGACCGTGCCGCTGCTCTTGAGCGCCACATGGAATTCTTCAACACACACCCATACGTTGCTGCTCCAATCATCGGTGTAACCCTTGCCCTTGAAGAAGAAAAAGCAAACGGTACTGAAATCGACAACACTGCTATCCAAGGTGTGAAAATCGGTATGATGGGACCTCTTGCCGGTATCGGTGACCCCGTTTTCTGGTTTACAGTGCGCCCTATCCTTGGTGCCCTTGGTGCATCACTTGCCCAATCCGGTGACATAACGGGCCCATTCCTCTTCTTCGTATTGTGGAATGCTATCCGTATGAGCTTCCTCTGGTACACACAAGAATTTGGTTACAAATCTGGTAAAGAAATTACTAAAGACTTATCAGGCGGTATCCTTCAAGACATCACAAAAGGTGCTTCTATCCTTGGTATGTTCATCTTGGCTGTCTTGGTTCAACGTTGGGTATCCATCAACTTCACCATCGACTTGCCATCGACAAAATTGTCAGAAGGTGCTTACATTGTATTCCCTGAAGGCAATGTAGCAGGCCCTGAATTGCAAGGCATCTTGGGACAAGCCTTAGGTGGACTGAGCTTAACTGCTGAAAAAACCAACACCCTTCAAGCTCAGTTGAACTCACTCATTCCTGGCTTGGCTGGCTTGCTCTTGACCTTCCTCTGCATGTGGTTGCTCAAGAAAAAAGTTTCTCCAATCACCATCATCGTGGCACTCTTCGCTGTTGGTATCCTAGCTCGTTTGGCTGGTATCATGTAATGAAATGTAACCCCGCAATCGCGGGGTTTTTGATATAATAGGTAGGAAAGCGAGGTAGCTATGGCACAATCCTTAAACAAATCAGTCGAATTTTCGACAACAGGCGTTTCCTATTTGAACATTGCCGGTGGAACAGTGGGAAAATTTCTCCTCGGTGATCAGGCGATTGAATTTTATTCCGATAGAAACGTTGAAGATTATATTCAAATTCCTTGGAAAAACATTGAAACCATTGGAGCTAACGTATCCGGCAAGAAAATCAGCCGTCATTTTGAAATTTATACAGACAGTGGCAAATTTCTTTTCGCCTCTAAGGATTCTGGAAAGATTTTAAAAATTGCTCGTGACCATATTGGCAACGAAAAAGTTGTGAAATTACCAACTCTTCTACAGACAATTGGTCAAAAATTTTCAAATTTATTTGCCAAAAAATAAAAAATCAAGTATAATAAACCAAACGGATAAGTAATATCGGGCGTTTTTCAGAAAGTCTGCGGTCGCTGTGAGCAGATAAACAAGGGATATGAAATTCTACCGTTGGCTAAAAATGACATACTTAAAGTGCACAGAATGTGAAGCTGGATGGAACCGCGGTAAATATCGCTCCAGCATCTCTCATTCTGTGTTTTTTTATTCTAAAGGAGACATCTATGCTAGATATCAAACGTATTCGTACAGATTTTGAGGGAGTGGCTGCTAAACTTGCTACTCGTGGTGTGGCTGCTGAAACCTTGGCAAACATCAAGGAATTGGATGCAAAACGCCGTGAAATCTTGGTCACTGTAGAGGAATTAAAAGCAGAACGGAACACTGTTTCTGCCGAAATTGCTCAAGCAAAACGCAACAAAGAGAACGCCGATGACAAGATTGCTGCCATGCAGAAACTGTCTGCGGACGTGAAAAACTTAGACGCTCAGCTTTTGGAAATCGATGAAGAATTGAACGCTATTCTCACCGTTCTCCCAAATACGCCGCACGATTCTGTCCCTGTTGGTGCAGACGAAGAAGAAAACGTGGAAGTTCGCCGTTGGGGAACACCTCGTGAATTCACTTTCGAGCCAAAAGCTCACTGGGATTTGGGCGAAGACCTGGATATTTTGGACTGGGAACGTGGGGCAAAAGTAACCGGTGCCCGCTTCCTCTTCTACAAGAACTTGGGTGCCCGCTTAGAACGTGCCCTCTACAACTTCATGTTGGACGAGCATATCGCAGAAGGCTACCAGGAAATCATCACGCCTTACATGGTCAACCACGACTCTATGTTTGGTACTGGTCAGTATCCAAAATTCAAGGAAGATACTTTCGAGTTGGCGGATACCAACTTCGTCCTTATTCCAACTGCGGAAGTGCCATTGACCAACTACTACCGCAACGAGATTTTGGAAGAAAAAGATCTACCTATTTACTTCACTGCTATGAGTCCTTCTTTCCGTTCTGAAGCTGGTTCTGCTGGTCGTGACACCCGTGGTCTGATCCGCCTTCACCAATTCCACAAGGTTGAAATGGTCAAATTTGCCACACCAGAGCAATCTTATGATGAATTGGAAAAAATGACAGCAAACGCAGAGAATATTCTCCAAAAACTAGGCTTGCCTTACCGCGTTTTGGCCCTCTGTACAGGAGATATGGGCTTCTCAGCTGCTAAGACCTATGACTTGGAAGTCTGGATTCCTGCCCAAAATGCCTACCGTGAAATCTCTAGCTGTTCAAATACCGAGGATTTCCAAGCCCGCCGTGCCCAAATCCGCTACCGCGATGCTGCTGACGGCAAGGTTAAATTGCTCCACACCCTTAACGGTTCAGGTCTAGCTGTTGGTCGTACAGTGGCTGCCATCCTTGAAAACTATCAAAATGAAGACGGTTCTGTCACTATTCCAGAAGTTCTCCGTCCATACATGGGTGGGGTAGAAGTGATTAAACCTTAGGAGTAAGGAAGATGAGTAAGAAATGGTATAAGGACAAAAGTCGTGGTGAACTGGCTGGCGTCATCGCAGGTCTTTATGACTACTTTGACCTATATGAGAACTACGGTTGGAAATTAGAGAACGTTCGATTGGTAGTCATTATCTTGGCTATTGTCACCAACCTCCCCTTTCTAACTGCCTATATCATTCTGGCCATACTTTTACCAGACAAGTCTGAACTCAACTAAAGCATAGCAAAAGACGACTCCTTCTAGGAGTCGCTTTTTTATAGATAATAGAAAATAGTGGCAATCAGATTGTTTACCAAGTGCACTGCAATCGGGTAAATCAAATAGCCTGTTTTATGATAGAGAGTTGACAAAATGATACCACTCCCCGCATAAATCAACCATGAACCGATGTCCGTTGGTCCATGAAGCAATCCAAAAAGGAGGCTTGAGGCAATGATTCCTAAAATGGCATGATGACCAAATAATTTTTTGAAAAAGTAGCCGCGTAGCATAACTTCCTCTCCAACGGCTGGTAAAAATGCCGTTGTTAAAATTGCCAACCAAAACGGAACTCCTTTCAAGGATTCCATAATCAGGGTCTCATTGACAGTTGTTTCTGCTCCTTGTAACTCTAGTAGAAACGAGCCAGCCATATCCGTCAACTGCATGATGGCAAAACTCAGAATGACGAGAGCCATTCCATCCCAAGAAAGAATCTTGGAATCCCAAACGGGTAAGCTATTTTTCTCAGCTCGCCACCAGAAGAACCCCACAATTCCCACTGTCACAAGCCCCGTTATCAGCAGAACAGGTTGCGACTTGGACTCTTCTAAAATCAAATCCGGGATGACGAAAATCATTAAAAAACCAAAAACTCTCAATAAAATCCATATCTTCCGACCAATCCACTCTAAACCTTGACTTAATTTTTCCATACTATTCTCCTTTTGCTCCCTGATTCTTGTCTCTATCTTCCCTTATTTTAAATAATAGAATGCCACTACTGACCAAGCATTATTGATAAAATGAACAGCGATAGGATAAATCAGATAATCCGTTTTATAGTAGAGGTAAGCCAGCAAGAAACCTGGGCTAGCATAAATAATCCATGAACCCAAATCTGTCGGTCCATGTAAGAAAGCAAAAATCAACCCAGAGACCAAAATTCCTAACATCTTATGCTTTTCAAAAAACTTTTTGAAAAGATAGCCTCTGACAATGATCTCCTCGGTAATGGCTGCCTGACAGGCTATTCTTACAAAGGCTAACCAAAATGGAATGTTTTCTAATAACTTTGTCAATTCAAGATCATTACTGGTTTCTTCAATCCCTTGAAGGTCCATGATAAACTGTCCGAGATACTTGAATAACTGGGCCACAATATAGGTTAAAAGAACAATACTCAGACCCTTCCAAGTTAAGATTTTTCTATCCCAAATGGTGAGTCCTTTCCTTTCTGCCAACCAACACATAAAGACCATAATTCCAATAGAAAATAGGCCTGCAGTCCATTGAGCGACTGGCGAGGTTGATTGTTCCAATATGGAAATTGGAATATGATCGAGTAGCAACAATAGAAAGGCCAGCAGTAAAATCCAGATTTTCCGACAAAGCCATTCTAACTTTTGACTGAATTGCTCCATACTTTTCTCTTTTTCCTCCGTTCTACTTTCTATCCTATTCAGTAACTATAAATAATAGAACGCCACCACCGCCCAGGCATTATTGATAAAATGCACTGCGATAGGATAAATCAGATAATCCGTTTTATAGTAGAGGTAAGCCAGCAAAAAACCTGGGCTAGCATAAATAATCCATGAACCCAAATCTGTTGGTCCATGCAGGAAAGCAAAAATCAAACCAGATACTACAATTCCCAGAATCTTGTGCTTTTCAAATAGCTTTTTGAACAGATAACCTCTGACAATGATCTCCTCGGTAATGGCTGCCTGACAGGCTATTCTTACAAAGGCTAACCAAAATGGAATGTTTTCTAATAACTTTGTCAATTCAAGCTCATTGCTGGTTTCTTCAATCCCCTGAAGTTCCATAATGTAATAACCAAGGTGTTTAAACAGCTGAGCTACCGCGAATGTTAAGACAACTAAACCAAGACCTTTCCAAGTTAAAACATTGCTATCCCAAATCTTGATACCATTCTTCTCAGCTCTCCAGTACATAAGGACAAGGATGCCAACGGACAACAAGGCTGCTCCCCACTGAGCCCATTGTGAAGTAGATAGGTCTAATATCGCATCTGGAAGAACAGCTAGCACCATGAAACCAAACACTCTCAGCAAAATCCAAAATTTTTGACCAAGCCATTTCAAACCTTTACTGAATGTTTCCATATCAATCTCCTTTTCTACTCCAGACCATCGAATACATCCAACCTATCATGGATTGTATAGAACATCTATGTATTATTCTAATAAAACAATTTTACAACAATACAATTCTCTTGTCAATAAGAACCTAAAAAAAGTACTAGGTCTTCCTAGTATTTTCTAAAGCGTTGATAGCGGTTTTCGAGTAACTCATCAAGTGGCAAGGCTTGTAATTGAGCCAACTGGCTGACCAGGTTTTCCTTGAGGTCAGCCAAGACTTCCTTAGTCGCTCTGCCATTTTCCAAAACAACCCGATCGACCACTTGGAGCTTCTCCAACTCGTAAGAAGTGATCTTCATGAGTTCTGCCGCTTCCATGGCCCGACTGCCGTCTTTCCAGAGGATAGAGGCGAAACCTTCAGGGCTGAGGACGGCGTACATGGAGTTTTCCAGCATCCAGACCTGATCTGCGACTGCTAGGGCAAGGGCTCCACCAGAACCTCCCTCGCCGATGATAATGGCGATAATAGGCACCTTGAGGTCGCTCATCTCCATGAGGTTGCGGGCAATGGCCTCGCCCTGTCCACGCTCCTCTGCACCGACGCCTGGATAAGCTCCTGCAGTATTAATAAATGTGACAACTGGGCGACCAAACTTCTCCGCCTGCTTCATGAGGCGAAGGGCCTTGCGGTAGCCTTCTGGGTGAGGCTGACCAAAGTTGCGTTTAAGGTTGTCCTGAAGATTCTTCCCTTTTTGGATACCGATAACTGTCACTGGCTGACCTGCTAGAAAGCCGATACCACCCACAACTGCTCCGTCATCGCGGAAATTCCGATCGCCGTGCAATTCGATAAAGTCATCAAAAATCTGTGTGGCATAGTCCAAGGTCGTCAGGCGAGCCTGGTCACGTGCCAAACGGATCATACGTGCTACATCACTGGTCATCTGACACCTCCATGCATTCTCAACAAGCGACTAATGGTCGTTGGCAAGTCCTGGCGTTTGACAATGGCATCGACAAAGCCGTGTTCTTGTAAAAATTCAGCCTTCTGGAAATCGTCTGGCAGATTTTCACGTACAGTTGATTCAATAACCCGTCGGCCTGCAAAGCCAACCAAAGTCTGTGGCTCAGCCAGGATAATATCGCCTTCCATAGCAAAACTAGCCGTCACACCTCCTGTTGTCGGGTCTGTCAAGACCGTCAGGTAAAAGAGGCCAGCATTGGAATGGCGTTTCACAGCTGCCGAAATCTTAGCCATTTGCATCAGGCTCATAATGCCTTCCTGCATCCGAGCACCGCCAGATGCGGTAAAAAGGACGACTGGCAGTTGCTCTTCAGTAGCCAGTTCAAAGAGGCGGGTGATTTTCTCACCGACCACCGTTCCCATTGAAGCCATGATAAAGTGCGAATCCATGATTCCCAAAGCAACTGGTTGTCCACCGATTGTCGCCTTTCCTGTCAAAACAGCCTCGTCCAAGCCTGTCTTTTGACGGGTGGCTGCCAGTTTTTCGAGATAATTAGGGAAGTCCAAGGGATTTTTGGTTTCAATCCCTGTAAACAATTCCTCGAACGAGCCTTTATCGACTGTCAATGCCAAGCGTTCCTGGGCTGTAATTCGAAAATTATAGGAGCAGTGTTGACAGGTTTTCTCTGGTCCCAGGTCTTTCTTATAAAGGATTTCCTTACAAGCTGGACATTTGGAAAAGAGTTCGTCTGGCACCTCTGGCTTTGCTTGAGGTGCTGACTCTATCCGCGAACGATTGGGGTTGATGCGGATATATTTGTCCTTTTTGCGAAACAAAGCCATAGCATTCTCCTAGTTTACTTTTTTAATTCTTCCTGATAGCGGGGTAAAAATTCTTCCATGAGGTAGGCGGTGTCGTAATCACCAGCCACCACTCGCTTGTCGGAAATCAAGTCCAGCTGAAAGTCGGTATTGGTCACCACTCCGTCAATTTCCAATTCGTAGAGGGCTCGCTGCATCTTCATCAGGGCTTCAAAGCGATTTTCCCCATGCACGATAACCTTGGCAATCATGGAATCGTAATAAGGTGGAATGGTGTAGCCTGGATAAACTGCCGAATCCACACGCAAACCAACGCCACCACTTGGCAGGTAGAGATTGGAAATCTTACCTGGACTTGGGGCGAAGTTGAAGGCTGGATTTTCAGCATTGATCCGGCATTCAATAGCATGACCTGTAATCTTCACATCTTCTTGACGGACGCTGAGTTCCTGACCAGCCGCGATCTTGATTTGCTCCTTGACAATATCCACACCGGTGACAAATTCGGTAACAGGATGTTCCACCTGCACCCGTGTGTTCATTTCCATGAAGTAAAATTCGCCCTTGGCTTCGTCCAAGAGAAACTCAATGGTTCCTGCATTTTCATAGCCGACTGACTGGGCTGCCCGCACCGCTGCTTGACCGATACGGTCCCGCATGGTCTGACCAATGGCGATGGATGGAGCTTCTTCCAAGACCTTTTGATTGTTACGCTGAAGGGAACAATCCCGTTCTCCCAGATGGATGACATGTCCGTGTTGATCCGCCAAAATCTGTACTTCGATGTGGCGGGCTGGATAGACGACACGCTCCATATACATGGCTCCGTTGCCAAAGGCTGCCTTGGCTTCGCTAGAAGCTGACTCGAAGGCTGGTACTAGGTCTTCGGCTTTTTCAACCTTCCGAATCCCCTTACCGCCACCTCCTGCCGATGCTTTGAGCATGACTGGATAACCAATCTTTTCAGCGATTTCAAGGGCTTCTTGGCTGGTCAAAACTTCACCGTCTGATCCTGGAATGACAGGCACTTGAGCCTTAATCATCTCTGCACGTGCATTGATTTTATCGCCCATGGTATCCATGACCGTCCCAGAAGGCCCGATAAATTTGATACCAACCTCTTCACAAAGGGTGGCGAACTTAGAGTTTTCACTCAAAAATCCAAAGCCAGGATGAATGGCCTGGGCACCTGTCACAACAGCCGCCGAGATGACTGCCTGCATATTGAGATAGGAGTCTGTCGAACGGGCTGGGCCGATACAGACAGCCTCATCTGCCAACATGGTGTGGAGAGCTTCCTTGTCCGCTTCTGAATAGACAGCCACCGTCGCAATCCCCAACTCCCTGGCCGCACGAATAATCCGCACCGCAATCTCACCACGATTGGCAATCAAAATCTTCTCAAACATGATGAATCCTATCTCCTTTTTAACATAGAATAATTGTTATAACAATCTCAAGGTGAGAATATTAAATAATGGTTATCAACAGCAGTTCTTCATTTTACTTTTTGTGCTTGCTCCAAAGGTTTGGGAAACCTTTGGAGATTGAAAATGAGACGAATAAAATTCGTATCAATTGTTGTAGACAGTACTTGGGTACGGCAAAACGAGTTCAAATAATGATGAAATTATTTGAAGTTGGAAATAAGGAAACGAAGTTTCCTCGTTCGTCGACGCAATAAAAGATAAAATGGAGAACTGATTTAGTTTCCAATAGCAAAAGTCAACACCCCCGACGCAGCCAGTTTTCCGTCCACCTCTGCCTTTGCCTCAACGACTGCAATGGTTCCACGGCGTTTGACAAATTTAGCAGTCATGATCAACTGGTCACCAGGTACAACTTGCTTCTTAAATTTAACCTTATCCATGCCGGCATAAAAGACCAGCTTGCCCTTATTTTCTTCCTTGGACAACTCCAAGACACCTGCGGTTTGTGCCAAAGCCTCCATGATGAGAACACCTGGCATAACAGGATAATCTGGGAAATGCCCGTTGAAGAAGGGCTCGTTAATGGTCACATTTTTGAGGGCGACAATCTCATCTTCCGATACTTCAAGGACACGATCGACCAAGAGCATAGGGTAGCGATGAGGAAGCGCCTCTTTAATTTTCAAAATATCGATCATTTGATGCGTATCAATCCTTGTCCAAATTCTACAACGTCCTGGTTAGCCACCAAAATCTCTGTGACCACACCGTCACGGTCAGCAGGCACTTCGTTCATGACCTTCATGGCTTCGATAATCATGAGAGTCTGCCCTTTTTTGACCGTATCGCCAACTGCTACAAAGGCTGGCTTGTCAGGGGCTGGTGACAAATAAGCCACGCCGACCAAGGGACTTTCCACTACCGTACCTTCTGCCACAGAGCTTGCACCTGCTTCTACTGGAGCTGGCTCACTGGTTTCAACTGCTGGCACAGGGGATGGGCTTGCAGGAGCTACTGGAACAAGCGGAGCTTCGACCGCTGGACTCGGAACCGCTGTCGCCTGCTGATTTTTACTGAAATGCAAGGTTTCCCCAGCATTGCTATATGAAAATTCTCGCAAACTTGACTGGTCAAACTGACTCATCAAGTCCTTTATTTCTGTAATATTCACTTAAGCCTCCCAACGTTTGAAAGCAATTACCGAGTTGTGACCTCCAAAGCCAAATGTATTTGAAATGGCATGGCGGATTTCCATATCACGCCCCTGTCCATAAATGACATCTGCTTCAATATCTTCAGATAATTCTGTCGTACCAGCTGTCTTTGGTGCGTAAGAATGACGCATAGCCTCAATGACTGCTGCCGCCTCAACTGCACCCGCTGCCCCCAACAAGTGCCCTGTAAAGGACTTGGTGGAAGAAACTGGCGTGTTCTTGCCGAAAACGGATACAATAGCTTGGCTTTCCCCTTTTTCATTAGCCGGTGTCGAAGTACCATGGGCATTGATGTAGTCAATATCAGCTGGCTCTAAACCTGCTTCTGAAATGGCCAACTTCATGGCCTTAATAGCACCCTGACCTTCTGGATGTGGAGAAGTCATGTGGTGGGCATCACAGGTATTCCCATAACCAACGATTTCAGCCAAAATCGTCGCTCCACGCGCCTCTGCGTGTTCCAAACTTTCCAATACTAAAACCGCGGAACCCTCTCCCATGACAAAACCATTGCGGTCCTTGTCAAATGGAATAGACGCACGTTCTGGATCCTCAGTAGTCGACATAGCTGTCAAAGCTTGGAAACCACCGATTGCAAATGGAGTAATGGCTGCTTCTGCTCCACCTGCCAACATGACATCTTGGAAGCCAAACTTGATTTCACGGAAGGCTTCACCCAAGGCATCATTTGACGAAGCACAGGCTGTGATGACACACTTGCAGACACCATTAGCACCGACCTGCATGGCAATATTTCCAGCCGCCATGTTTGGCAAGGCTTTTGGAAGGGCCATAGGACGAATGCGTTTTGGTCCTTTTTCGTTCATGCGAGCAACCTGCTCCTCGATTTCCAAAATTCCACCGATACCCGTTGACAAGATAACACCGAAACGGTCACTGTCAACGGCTTCTGTATCAAGATTAGCATTGGCTACTGCCTCACGAGCTGCATAGAGAGCATAGAGGGAGTAGTTATCATAGCGGTTGGTATCTTTCTTAACGAAGTATTTGTCAAATGGAAAATCCTTGATTTCCGCAGCATTATGGACTGAGTATTCACTGGTATCAAACTTGGTAATCTTTCCGATCCCAATCTTACCATTGACCAGGCTATCCCAGAATTCCTCTGGCGTATTACCAATTGGCGATGTCAGACCATAGCCTGTTACTACTACACGATTTAATTTTGTCATTTTCAAACCTCTCTTACTGCATGGTCAAGCCGCCGTCAACCGCAATCACCTGACCTGTCAGATATTCTTGCTTGGCAAGGAATACAGCAACATCGGCTACTTCTTCCGTCAAACCGAAGCGTTTCATAGGAATTTGTCCCAACATGGCATCCTTGATTTTATCAGACAGAACATCTGTCATATCGGACTGGATAAAGCCTGGTGCGATAGCATTGACACGAACATTGCGACTAGCGACTTCACGAGCAATGGATTTTGTAAAGCCGATAACACCTGCCTTAGAAGCGGCATAGTTGGCCTGACCAGCATTCCCTGTCAAACCGACCACACTGGAAAGGTTGATAATAGCCCCTTCACGTGCCTTGGTCATCGGTTTCAAAACAGCCTGGGTCATGTTAAAGGTCCCTGTTAGATTGATACTCAAAACGCTCTCGAAATCCTCTTCCGTCATTCGCAAGGCCATACCGTCTTTGGTAATTCCTGCATTGTTGACCAAGATATCGACGCTACCGAGTGCCTCAACTGCCTCAGCCACCATCCGTTTGGCATCTACCGAGCTGGAAATATCGCCTGAGATCGCCACTACTTTGACACCATAGCTTGAAAAACTATCTAGCAAGTCCTGCCCCAGCTGACCACGACCATTCAGCACCACATTGGCACCAAGGCTAGCAAACTTATGGGCAATGGCCAAGCCGATTCCACGACTTGAACCTGTCACAAACACATTTTTATTGGTAAGTTCCATGTTTTCTCCTTATTGGCTAGTCAACAAGCCTTCTAGACTTGCCACATCTTCTACTGTCACCACCTCGGCTGTCTTATCAATTTTCTTGATAAAGCCTGCTAAGACCTTACCTGGACCAATTTCGATAAACTTGGTCACACCAGCCGCCTGCATGGTTGCAATGGACTCGTAAAAACGGACAGGCTCCATAACCTGACGGGTCAAGAGGGACTTGATGTCCTCTAGTTTCATGACCTTGGCTTCGGTATTGCCAACTAACTCTACTTGGAAGTCTGCAAACTCCACCTCTTCCAGAGCCTGAGCCAATTGCTCCGAAGCTGGACGCAAAAGAGCCGTATGGAAAGGCCCCGACACATTGAGGGGAATCATGCGTTTGACACCCGCCGCTTTCAAGGCTTCCACTGCCTCATCCACAGCAGCCACCTCACCACCGATAACGATTTGGGCCGGTGTGTTGTAGTTGGCTGGGGAAACAATCCCAGAGGTAACTGATGAACAGACCTCTTCAATCAAGCTGACATCTGCATTGAGGACAGCGACCATCTTACCAGTTCCTGCTGGTGCAGCAGTCTCCATAAACTCACCCCGTTTGGCAATCAAGGAAATGGCATCTTCAAAGGCCAGAGCACCTGAGGCAACCAAGGCAGCGTATTCTCCCAAGGACAAACCAGCCACCATGTCGGGTTTAATCCCCTTTTCTGCCAATAAACGATAAATGGCAAGGGAGGTTGTCAAAATCGCAGGTTGGGTAAAGCGGGTCTGGTTGAGCTTGTCTTCCTGATGATCAATCAAATCTCGCACATCATAACCTAGTATCTGACTAGCCTGGTCGTAAGTTTCCTTAACAATGGGATAGGTGTCATAGAGGTCACGGGCCATACCAAGTGTCTGAGCTCCTTGACCTGCAAATAGAAAGGCTGTTTTCGTCATCTTATTCTCCAACGGAAGCCCAGCGATTCGCCTCTTCACGAATCACCTTGGCAGCTCCAAAATATAAATCTTTCAAAATTTCTTCACAGGTTTCTTCCTTAGTCACCAAGCCAGCAATCTGACCTGCCATGACCGAACCATTGACCACATCACCATCTACAACGGCATTGCGAAGGGCACCTGCACCCAGTTCCTCAATGGATTCTGCAGAAATTTTCCCAGCAAGGAAGTCTTTTTCCGCAGCCGCATAGGCTGTCGAAAGCTTGTTCTTAATCGCACGCACCGAGTGACCTACAACGGATGCCGATACTGTTGTGTCAATATCCTTAGCCTTGAGAACCTTTTCCTTGTAGGCTGGATGAGCATTTGACTCCTTGGCAACAACAAAACGTGTTCCCACCTGAATTGCTTCTGCTCCCAACATGAAGGCAGCTGCAGCACCTGCACCATCTGCAATACCACCTGCAGCAATCACAGGAATAGATACGGCATCCACAACCTGACGAACCAGGGTCATAGTTGTCAATTTACCGATATGGCCACCTGCTTCCATCCCTTCTGCGATGACGGCATCAACTCCCAATTTTTCCATGCGTTTAGCAAGAGCCACACTCGGTACTACTGGAATCACAATGATACCAGCTGCGTGCAAGCGTTCCATGTATTTTCCAGGGTTCCCAGCTCCCGTTGTCACCACCTTGACACCTTCTTCAATGACCAAGTCAACAATGTCATCCGCAAAAGGCGACAAAAGCATGATATTAACACCGAAAGGTTTGTCTGTGATGGACTTGACTTTATCAATGTTTGCCTTAACGACTTCTTTTGGAGCATTGCCTCCGCCGATAATACCTAAACCACCAGCATTTGAAACCGCACCAGCCAAGTCACCATCAGCCACCCAAGCCATACCACCTTGGAAAATCGGATAATCAATGTTTAATAATTCTGTAATCTTTGTTTTCATAGTTCCCTCAATCTTTTTTTGCTTAGCTAATCATTTGAACATCAAACAATTAGCTAAACAAGCGAGGGGCAATCCCTCACTTGAAATTTAATTTGAATCTTCAATGTTTTGAATATCAAAGTATTGACTCTAAGAAAAATGCTTATCGCATCTTTCTAACAACATTTATTTTGTTTTTTCTTCAACGTAGGCAACCAAATCAGCTACTGTTGTCAATCCTTCTTCAGTATCGATTTGAATATCGAATGCATCTTCGATTTCAGAGATGACTTGGAAAAGATCCAACGAATCTGCGTCCAAATCTTCAAAAGTTGTTGTAAGGGTTACTTCTTCAGCATCCTTACCCAATTCCTCAACGATAATTTCTTGTACTTTTTCAAATACTGCCATGATATGTGTCTCCTTTATTTAAATAAATATTTTTTTAATCTTGCCAAAGGCAAGGGATTAACTAAATTTTAAGTAGAAGGGCTCCCCAAGTGAGACCTCCGCCAAATCCGGCCATCAAGACTGTCTGGCTACCGTCCAGCTTTATCCGGCCGTCCGCCACGCATTCTGATAGGAGAATGGGCAGGCTGGCTGCACTGGTATTGCCATATTTGTCCATATTGGCTGGGAATTTTTCCGATGCCACACCCAGCTTTCTAGCCATCTTATCCAAGATTCGACTATTGGCTTGGTGAAGCAGGTAGAAATCAATCCGGTCTGCTAGCAGACCTTGCTGACTGAGCAGCTCTGCTATGGTTCCCGTCACATCCCGAGTCGCAAATTCAAAAATCGCGCGCCCCTCCATCTGGATGTAGGGTTGGAAGCAAGTAGCATCAGAAAATGGGGTGCATTTCTGATCAATACCTGCAGTCAAACTCGCCCCACGACTGCCATCAGTCCGGAGAATTTCCCCCAGAAAGCTAGGCTGAACGCAAGCTTCAAGTAAGACGCCGCCGGCACCGTCTCCAAAGAGCACTGCTGTCGAGCGGTCCGACCAATCGACCACGCGCGACAAGGTCTCCGCACCGATGACCATCCCTTTCTGGTAACGGCCTGATGCAATCAACTTTTCTGCTGTCGACAAGGCATAGACAAAGCCGGAACAGGCCGCCACCAAGTCGTAGGCAAAAGCCTTGGTCGCTCCGATTTTAGCTTGAACCAAAGCCGCTGTGGATGGCATCACCGAATCGGGTGTCATGGTGGCCAGGATGATAAAATCAATCTCCTCCGCACCAATCTGCGCCTTCTCCAGCAAGTCCTGCGCCACGGCAGTGGCCAAATCACTTGTCGTCTGGTCTGTGACAACATGTCGTTGACCAATTCCTGTCCGACTGCGGACCCAGTCGTCAGTGGTATCCATTATCTGAGCCAAATCGTCATTGGTCACAATCTTTTTTGGAAGATAGTGGGCCACCTGACTTATTTTAGCATGGGTTCTCATTTCAAATCCTCCAAAAAGTGATAGAGTTTCATGAGCCCTTTCTTCATGACCTGGTATTCCGTCTCATCCATGCCATCCGTAATCTGCTTGACCATTTCATTGTGGAAACGCTGATGCAGCCGATAGACCAAGCGTCCTTTTTTGGTCAAGTAGAGATGAATGACCCGCCTGTCTCTGGTCGAACGCACACGCTCCACGTAGCCCTTTCGCTCCAGATTATTCAGACTGGTTGTGACAGTTCCCAAGGTCACCATCAAAGCGCGAGAGACATCTGTGGGTGTCGCATCCGGTTTACTTCCTATCACATCAATGGTGTGCATTTCCTTAATGGAAATGTCGTTGAAACGACTTTTGCGGAGGCTGTTTTCCTGAATGACCAGGACATTGTTAAAAATTGCCGTTAGATATTCATTGATTTTTGGATCTTCCAAAACTAGCCTCCTTTACTTTGATAATCAAAGTATACTCCAGAATAATTTGATTGTCAAACATTTTTTCAGAAAATGCTCATTATTTTCCTGTGAAAACGGGTCTTCTCCGCTCTGCATGGGCACGTACACCTTCTTTGAAATCTTCTTTGAAGGCCAGATATTCTTGTTTTTGCAACTCCAATCGACGATAGGATTCCCAATCTTTGAACTGGCTCTCCCAAACCAATTGTTTGATCGCCACGTAGGAATTGATAGAGCCACGCATGAGTTTTTTGATAACCTGTTGTACAGTCTTTTCCAACTTTTCTGGCTCAACCAGTTTGTATACAATGCCGTATTCCAAGGCTTTCTCAGCCGTCAATCCTTCTCCTGTCATGGCTAATTGGCTAGCCCGATTGGCACCAATTGCCCGACTGAGGAGAAAGAGCCCGCCGGCATCAGGTGCCAGCCCCACTCCGACAAAGGCCTGGATAAATTTTGTTTTAGTAGAGGCAATCACGAAATCTGCTGCCACTGCCATGTTGGCCGCCGCACCAGCGACAGCTCCATCGGTCACCATGATGACAATCTTGGGCAATTTCTTGATAGCGAATGAGATGTCATTGACCAGCTCTGCGATGCGCACAAGAGAAGGAATATCGTCCTCATCCACAGCTCGCTTCATCTCGACCAAGTCGCCACCGACCGAGAAAACAGAGCCCTGAGCCTGAATTTGTAGGATTTTCACAGTAGCATCTCGATCAACTGCGTCAATCGCTGCCAAAATTTCCTCACACATGGGAATGTTAAAGCCATTGGCCACATCTGGACGATTGAGGGTCAGAAGGGCTATTCCGTCCCGAACATCATAGGTAATTGTTTGATAGGTCATCGCCTGCTCCACTTCATTTGAAGATGAAATAGTTTGAAAAGCAAACCACATCTTTCTTGTTATCCATTCTAGCACAGAAAATCATTTTGTCACGTCCTTACCAGAAAAGAAGTGTGACATCGGAAAAAGGCTGGCTCTCGCCAACCCTCTTACATCTTGTCCAATTCTCTCAATCCTTGGCTCAAATTGTCCACCAAGCGATCTGCTTGACTCTGGTCAATGCCATAATGCTGTTCTCGGATGGCCCAGACCGTCAAGCCTGCTGCTTTTGCTGCCGCGATGCCTTTTGCGCTGTCTTCAAAGACCACAATCTCTGATTTGTCCACCCCAGTCGCCTGGGCTGCGAGATTGTAGACATCCGGAGCTGGCTTGGGCGCTCCGCATTCCATGGCTGAAAAGACCTGTTTAAAATAAGGTCTAATTCCAGCTTCTTCCAAGGCACGTTCGATTTCTTCCCTGTCCGTATTGGAGGCCAACACCAGAGGCAAGCTCTTGTCTGTCAAAGCCTGCAAGACTTGTTTGACATCAGGAAAAAGCCGCTGACCATAGGGTGTCGGCCGGTTTTCCTTATATATACGGTACTCCTTTTCCAAGGCAGGCACATCCCACTTGTCAAAGTCATTCGCCAAAATCCGACGCCACATTTGACTGGCCCTACCACCCACAAAAATACTTGGGTCCAGGTGATCGACCGACAGTCCCTTGGTCGCTAAAAAATCGATGCGTCTCTGGAAATAAAAGGTCTCTGTATCAAACAGGACTCCATCCATATCAAAAATAATTGCTTTTGCCATGCTTTCTCCTCTTTCCACCAGTTTACCACAATTCCCGGAAAGTTTCATGGATGTAATTTTCAATAAATTCTGAAAATTTCCCAGAAAATACTGACAAAGCCCCCATCTTCTGCTATAATAGTAAGAAATATCTGAGGAGATTCTTATGAAAGTAACCAAATTTGGAGGTAGCTCGCTCGCGTCTGCCAGCCAATTAGAAAAAGTATTTAGCATCGTTCAATCGGACCCTGAGCGCCGTTTTGTTGTCGTATCAGCACCAGGTAAACGCAATGCCGAAGATACGAAAGTGACAGACGCTCTGATTAAATACTACAAGGAATATACAAGTGGCAAGGATGTGACAGCCAGCCAAGAATGGATTATCAATCGTTACCAGGCTATGGTTGACGAGCTTGGTTTTACAGCTAAAAGCATGGCGAAGATTGCTGACAGCATCAAGGCCCTGGCGACCCTGCCGATTGAAAATAATGAATTTCTTTACGACGCATTCCTAGCGGCCGGCGAGGACAATAATGCCAAGCTGATTGCAGAATATTTTACCCAAAAAGGACTGCCTGCCCGCTATGTCCACCCTAAGAAAGCTGGTATCATTGTCAGCTCAGAACCTGGAAATGCCCGTATCCTACCGTCTAGCTATGATAAGATTGAAGAATTGCGCGATGCGGATGAGGTCTTGATTATCCCTGGCTTTTTCGGTGTGACCATCGACAATCAAATCTGTACCTTCTCCCGTGGTGGTTCGGACATTACAGGCTCTATCGTAGCGGCCGGTGTCAAAGCCGACCTCTACGAGAACTTTACCGATGTTGACGGCATTTTTGCTGCCCATCCTGGTATCATCAAAAATCCACATTCTATCAAGGAATTAACTTACCGTGAGATGCGTGAATTGGCCTATGCAGGCTTCTCCGTCCTTCATGACGAAGCCCTCCTACCTGCCTACCGTGGACGCATTCCTTTGGTTATCAAAAACACGAATAACCCTAGCCACCCAGGCACCCAAATCGTCCTGGAGCATACTGACCAGACCCTGCCTGTTGTCGGAATTGCAGCAGATGATGATTTCACAAGTATCAACATTTCCAAGTACCTGATGAACCGTGAAGTTGGTTTTGGTCGCAAGGTCCTACAAATTTTAGAAGACTTGAATATTCGCTTCGAGCACATGCCGACTGGTATCGACGACCTGTCCATCGTACTCCGTGGCCGCGAATTGACCCCTATCAAGGAAGCTGAAATCCTTCGCCAGCTCAAAACGCAGCTGGAGGTTGATAAGGCTGAAATCGAGCGTGGCCTATCCACCATCATGATTGTTGGTGAGAACATGAAGAGCCATGTCGGTGTAACAGCCACGGCAACGACTGCCCTATCTAACCAGAATGTCAACCTGGCCATGATTTCACAAGGTGCCAGCGAAGTTTCTGTCATGTTTGTTGTCAAAACGGAACAAAAAGAGCAGGCCCTACAGGCACTTTACACAGCATTTTTTGAGGGTAAATAAGAATTTTTTCAGTTCCATACTGGACATACAAATGAAACAGGTAGTGTATAAATCAAATTTATTTTAGTCGCCGCAAGGATTCTACCTAATCCCTCTCACATCATCCCACAAAAATAAGCTCTCACCTAAACGGTTTGAGCTTATTTTTTATCTACGATATTGGGCCAAGAAGCGGGTCATTTTTTCTTGGATTTCTGCTAGCTCGTCTACACGTGGAAGGTAGACAATACGGAAGTGGTCTGGGTCCTTCCAGTTAAATCCACGACCATGGACCAAGAGAACCTTTTCTTGCTTGAGGAAGTCCAATACAAACTGCTCGTCATCATCAATCCGGTACATTTCACGGTCAATTTTCGGGAAGATATAGAGACCTGCCTTAGGCTTGACAGCTGAAAGCCCTGGAATATCTTGGATAGCCTTGGTGATGAATTCTCTCTGCTCATAAAGTCGGCCACCAGGTACCAACAATTCATCGACTGATTGGTAGCCTCCAAGCGAAGTTTGGACAACTTGCTGGGCCAGGACATTGGAACAGAGCCGCATGTTGGACAACATATTGAGACCCTCGATATAGCCTTTCACATGCTTTTTAGGACCTGATAGGACCATCCAGCCCACACGGAAGCCACAGATACGATGGGATTTGGACAGACCATTCATAGTCACGACAAAGACATCTGGTGCCAATGAAGCAATTGGGATATGGACTGCGCCGTCAAAAACCATGCGGTCATAGATTTCATCCGAGAAAATGATGAGCTCATGCTGGCGGGCAATCTCTACAATCTCCAACAATAATTCTTTGGGATAAAGGGCACCTGTTGGGTTATTGGGGTTAATCAGGACAATCGCCTTGGTGCGGCTAGTGATTTTTGAACGAATATCGTCCAAATCTGGATACCAATCTGCCCCCTCGTCACAGAGATAATGGATCGCATCGCCACCTGCCAGGCTAACTGCCGCTGTCCAAAGTGGATAGTCGGGCATTGGCACCAGGACCTGGTCTCCATTGTCTAGCAAACCCTGCATAGACATAGTAATCAGTTCACTAACTCCATTTCCTATGTAAATGTCATCGATGTCAACATTTGGAAACTTCTTGACCTGGCAATACTGCATGATGGCCTTACGGGCAGAAAAAATCCCCTTACTGTCGGAATAGCCTTCTGATTTACGGGCATTGTGAATCAAGTCGTGAATAACCTCATCTGGCGCCGTAAAACCAAATTCAGCTGGATTTCCTGTGTTCAAGCGGAGAATCTTCTCACCATTTGCCCGCATGCGCATAGCTTCCTCCAAGACTGGACCACGGATATCGTAAGCAACATGTTCGAGCTTTGTTGACTTTTCAAATTGTCTCATAACTATACCTCCTCAACTTTCTTGAGTCTATGAATACTACTATCATAATGGAATTTGGTCATTTTAGCAATCATTTTCATAGTAAATCTATCACTAAATGTTATAAATCGCAGGAAATGTAGGGAAATGATACTACTCGAATGACATGAACACTCTATCTGTCTCTGGACACTTCAATCTGACTATCATTTACGGTTGCTTATATTATTTTTCGGTAAATTCTCAAAGTAAGTTCTAGTTCTCTTTCTTTCAGAAGTTACTTTGAGAAAACTGCATAACATCAACAGAAT